>JBEKQR010000023.1:0-19545 GCA_049519515.1 Candidatus Korobacteraceae bacterium | reverse complement strand
GGGGAAATCCTTTTCGGTACTGATACGCGCGGCCAAATCGCAGTAGCCCAGCGTCTTTCCGGTGTCGGGGTTTCCCGTGAAAATGGTAAGCGCACTTAGCGGGATTCGGTTCGGCCACAGCCACTCTATCGGCAGTTCCGTAACATCATCCATACAACCAAAAACGATGCCCTCCTCCACTTGTTCGGCAATCTCTTTTCCGTTGCCACGGTTAGTTTCCGCTTTCACTTTTTCTAGTAGCTGCTCTAATTCGACTTGGCGGTCTTGGATAGTACAGTACAGCTCGTACAATTCGCCCGTCATAGCAATCAGCTTGTTCGGAATCTTGCCGCTACCGTAGATTTCTACCTTGTGGCCTTCAACGTTGAAATCCTCCTCCAGCTTGCCACGTGCCACAAGATGAAAACCTGTGCCGCTAAACGATATCTCGGTATAAGTATCCAGCTTGGCGATCAGTGCTTCCGCCCATTCCTCCACATCGCCAGTTTCGTGGTTGCGCACGTGGTCGATATCAATGTAAGTGAAAGGCTCGGAAGGCTCCACATACCGCTGTACGCCGCCACCCTTTTGCTTGGGCCTGTTCTCCAATAGATAATCCAAGCTCCGCAAATTGGCCTCGCGGTCTGCTGGCGTCGCGTATTTCACGCAAGGGTGTTTTCTAGGCTTTTTGCCCGGCTTCTTAGGGTTGCGTTCCGGGTACCACTGCAGCCAAAGTTTCGGTGTGCGCAGTTCTGATGGAATGTTGCCGTAGCTATCGGCTGTAGTGGTTGCGGTCATTTTTCGCACCTTTCTTTGAATGGAAACCGGCAGGGGACCTATTGGCCCCCTACCGGCGGTGCGACCCCGTTGACCAGACGAGGAAGACTGCAAACTTAAGACTAAAAACTTGGTGGTTTTGTCTGGTCATTGATTCGCACCTTCACACTATCCCCTTACCGCGTTACGGGTGTAACTAATAACTAACTTCTTCGGCACTGTTTCGGCAGCTTCTTGGGGTCTTTCGAGGCTGTATTGCTACTCAAGCCACAACTTTATTTTCGCTACGGCGTCAATCGCTTGAAATCTCGCGCAATAAAGTTTTCCACAGATCAACGGCGTTTCTTTTCGCGGCCATTTGGCGGATTCATTTTCCGAACTCGGTTAATCCGTTTTCCGAACTGCATCAGCAACTTTAATAAGCCGTCGCCGGTTTTCCACAGGCCGAGAGTGTTTTTCATTTCGCGGTCCGGCCAGGTCAGTTAACTGTGCTCCCACAATCGTGTTTCACAAGGGTTGCAAGGCAGCCATCCGCAGCGGCCTCTATCTGCGTTGAATGGGTGTTAATGAAATCTGCCAGCGCAATCAGTTCATCGCCTTGAGGTGGTTGGTTAATATCGCGGCCCGCCAAGGCCCAAGCAATCAATGCAAGAGCGGTGGCTTCACCCCGTATATCGGAAGTACCCTCTGCATGTAGTTCGGCTAGATGCTTTTTTATTACTAACGCAAAGTCCAAACTGGCAACAACCTGTTTTCCACGTTCGGTTATCTGCAAGTTCCGTTTCATAGCTTTCATTTGCTCCTTCCCTTCCTTTTCAGAAATAGTTTTTCAACTCCAGCGAACCGATCTTAGGCAGGCCGGGTGTGAGGGGGCCTCCGTATCCGCGAAAGGTTCCCAATGCGCGGGCGCGGTTCTTGCGTTGGTAATGATCCGCACGCCGTTGTTTTCGCGCCTCCTTAAGCCTCTTTAAGTACGCCCTATATGCGGGCGATGATTTACGGTAAGCTGCTTGTCTGCATTTATTGCTGCAAAACCGGCCGCTTGCCGCGCCCTCGCCGCAGTGCTCGCATAGCGTAACGCCATCTTTTTCGGATACACACACCACGGCCTCTAGCTGCTGCTCTATCGTGCCGGTATTCATTGGACGGTACTTTTGCGCAGGCTTTCATGCGTTTTTTGAACAACGCTTTCCGGAATGCGCAATACAACGTAACCGCGCGCCCGGCGCTTAAATGAACTGCCGATTTTCAGCACGCCGGGTTGATCGCGGAAAATATTCCGAATCGTATCTTCGCTGAGATTCCAGAGGGTAGCTACTTCAGAAACGGAATAGTGTTTTTCGAGGGCGGCCATTGAGCGGGCCTCCGGTTACTAATTCCTCGGAACACCGCTCAGGGTATGTATTGCAGGTATATTAGCGGAAACAACCACGGCTCCGGTGAGGTTTGGGTGGGGCCTTCCACCCCCGCGCCGTGTATCAATGGCACGCATGTTAACACAGCAGGTAGCTGAAATCAAGCGTTTCCTTGGGTTGGCTCCTGCCCGGAATACTGGGTACGGGGCGGTCTCTAGAAAGAAGAAGAGTGGAATTGAGTTCTGCAGGTGCAATCCAGAACTGCTAGTGCTATGATATTGGCATTAAGACGGCGCGGCTGGACATGCCTGCCAGCACACGGATGCGCCGGGCTTGTACGCCAGTTTGCGGCATTCAACTTGCGATAGTCCTCGGGCGTTATCGAGACGTAGCTCCGGAACTGTAAGGGCTGTGTGTTTATGGCCCGGAGCTGCGCGCGTCCAAGGCATGCTTCCTTCCGCACATTCTCCGATTTGCCACATTCCAGCAGCCACAAAAATTCAATAGCGGAGGGAATCATGGTAACTGGGAATCCGAAACCGGTAAGGGTGCGTAGCCTACGAAAAGGCAGCTCTAGTGTCTACCTTCAGTACGCAAACGTCGGCGATTCGATTGAAGCTGAGAAATTCGATATCGGTCTTCTGGACGGCGCACTTGTACTGGCGTTCACCTTGCGGCCTGTTGACAGCAACCAGCGCGAGGATGAAGACCATCTGCACAAAATGCGGTTGCTTTCTGTCCAAATCATGGATGAAAGGGTAGCTACAGGGCTGCGCCGTTACTGCGCGCTACATTCACATGAGATCACGAAAGGGATGAGGTTGGAGATTATCTCCAGAATGAAAAAACTCACTTTCGAGATCAACGACGTTCGTGACGACTGCTTTGTTTTGGCGTAGGTCGCTTGCGCGGCCTCGTGGCATGAATGGGCAGTGGCATACTTTTGGCATACAGTGGCTCGGTTTGATAGTTTTCTCCGATTCCACCGGAACGCAGATTCAGTAACTTACTGATTGCAGGAGCGGGGCTAATGTTCGCGCTGTATTACGACATTTAAAACAGGATCCCTCTCCTCTGCTTTGCTGTTCTCTTCGGCCCAGCTTCAAGCTGGGCCATTATTTTTGCCTTTCGACGCCGTGCTATCCTCAAAATCAGATTGAATTTGCTGGCAGGGAAGGGACTTGGCAGAGCGACCACAGTCAACGACGGTGCCGGAGAGCAGCGAACCTCTACCCCAGCAGACGCAACAGCGGCGTCCGCCGGGGACCCCAGCGGAGCTGGCAATTGCCGGCGATCTAAGGGTTGAAACTGCCTTTGCCGGCGTCGGTTTTCAGGCGCCTGGGCGGGCACGCGCGAACCTGGAGCGGATTGCCGGGCGAGTGCCTGATTCCGTGCTGCTCGCTGCCTTGCGGCTGCTGGCGGACTCGCCTGATCCCGATGCCGCGCTGAACCTGCTGGAGCGTTTAGTCTCCCTGGACAACTTCGACCTGGTCAGCTCCCTGGAACGGCATCCGCAACTGCTGCACTACGCGCTGACGCTGTTTGCCAACAGCCAGTACCTGGGCGAAACCCTCATTCAGAATCCGGACCTGCTGCAGGGCTTTGTGCGCGAGGGGGCGCTCGGGCGCATGCAATCGGCCGAGGATTTCGCCGGCGCCTTTGCCCGCTTCAGCTCGCGTTCCATCGGGATCGGCGCCTCGCACCTGCTCGCCCACTTCAAGCGCCGGGAGTACGTGCGGATCGTGCTGCGCGACATCCTCGGCATTGCTACCCTGGCGGAGATCGCGGCGGAGATTACGGCCCTGACCGATGTGCTGATCGAAGAGGCACTGCGCACCTGCGAGGCCAGCCTGACCAAGCGCTACGGCGTCCCCCAGCACTACGACTCGGAGGACCGGCTGACTCCTACGCGCTTTACGGTTCTCTCACTGGGCAAGCTGGGCGGAAACGAGCTTAACTACAGCTCGGATATCGACCTGCTGTTTATCTATGAGGGAGGCCGCGATGCCGAGACGACCAGCATTGCCGGCCGCGAGTTCTTTATCCGGCTGGCGCAAGAGTTGACCGAGATGCTGGGACGGGTCACCAGCCAGGGCCCGTTGTTCCGCATCGATCTGCGGCTCCGCCCGCGGGGAACGGAGGGGGAGCTGGCGGTTCAGCTCGACCGGGCTCTGCACTATTACGGCGAGGTGGCGCACGACTGGGAGCTGCAGGCGTTGATCAAAGTGCGGCACTCGGCGGGAGACTTGGCGCTGGCACGCCGGTTCATACACGAGGTGCAGCCGTTCGTCTACCGCGGAGAGATCAATTTCCGCGCCATCGAAACCGCGCTGCAGTCGCTGCACAAGATCAAGAAGCGCACGCGCCGCGGCCTCGCCGGGCGGCTGGCCGAAACCGCCGTGGACGTAAAGATCGATCGCGGCGGCATTCGCGACATCGAGTTCCTGGTGCAGTGCCTGCAGCGGGTTTACGGCGGCGCCGAGCCCTGGCTGCGCTCCGGTGGAACCTTGTTCTCCATGCAGAAGCTGCATGACAAGGGGCACCTCAGCGGCGCTGACTTCCACGTTTTGAGCACCAGCTACGCCTTCCTGCGCCAGGTCGAGCACCGTCTGCAAATCTGGATGGGGCAGCAGACGCATACCCTGCCAGCCGACGAGCAGCGGCTCCGCTCGATCTACCGCTCGCTGTTGCCCGGCGCGCCTGATAGCGACCCCTATGCGCTGATCAGACTGGTGCAGGAGCACATGCAAAGCGTAGCCGCCATTTATCAGCGCACAATCAACCAGCAGCAGACGGTGCAGGAAAGGGTCTCCGCCGCGCCGCCCGAGGCCCATGTCCGGGTCGCCCGGCATTGGGCCGAGCAGACCGATTCGCAGATTCTGGCCCGGCTGGCGGTGGATTCCCCCGAGCTGTCGGCAATTGCCTCGGCCTTGCCGCTGGGCTCGGTCGCCCGGCGCAACGTCTTTCGTGTTCTCAGCGCCACCGCCGGCGAGGATGAGCGCTACGCCGGCCTGTTGCGCAATGCGGAGCTGCTGCGGGAGGCGATCCCGGTCCTCGCAACCAGCAGCCTGGTCACCGATATTCTGGTGCGGCACCCGGAGGACCTCTCCGAACTGGCGCATGCCAGGCCGTCACCATCGGAGGACGAAGGCGCAAACGGTTCACAGGGCGCAACAGCCGCGGAGCTTGAGACTCCTGAGATTACCGGCGCCGAGGAGAGCACCCAATCGGCGGTGATGGCCCAACTGCGGCGAAGCTACCGCCGATCTGTATTGCGCTCGTGCATGCGCGATTGTCTCAGCCCGCGCCCGGTGTGGGATTCTCTGGCGGAGCTGACCGGCGCCGCGGAGGCGGCGATTGGCAACGCCTTCAATGCCATGGGCGCGCCCGATGGCTGCGCTGTCCTTGCCCTGGGCCGGCTCGGAACCGCGGAATTCGACGTGCTTTCGGATGCCGATTTGCTCTTCGTTTACGGCGACAGTGTGGCGAGCGAGCAGGCAGCGGCCGCGGCTGCCGCCTTGCTTACCCTGCTGGGCTCCTATACCAGCGATGGCATTGTTTTTACGGTGGATATGCGGTTGCGCCCGCACGGCAACCAGGGAGAGCTGGCGACCAGCGTCTCCCAACTGGCGCGCTATTTCCAGACCGAAGCCCAACCCTGGGAGGCGCTCACGTACACCAAGCTACGCCACATCGCGGGTTCTGCCGAGATTGCCGCCGAAGTGGCGGAGTTAGTTCGCCGCTTCCATCGCCGCTTTTCCGCCGATCTTTTCGGCGGCGAACTTTGGTTCCACCAACAGCTCCGGGAGATGCGCACGCGGCTGGAAGACAGCGTTGGCAGGGAGCGTAACTTCAAGCAGGGGTGGGGAGGCTTCTATGACATAGATTTTATTGTCGGCGGGCTGTCCATCGAGCACGGACTGGCCGTGGCGGCCTGCGATATCATCGCCCGCCTGACCGCCCTGCGTCGCGCCGGTTTGCTGGCCGAGCAGGATTTCTCCTCCTTGTGCCACTACGCCTGGTTCCTGCGGGCCCTGGAGCATTGGCTGCGGGTGGTGTACGGAGCGGCGCGCAGCAGCCTGCCGAGCTCCACCCCGGACCTGCAGGCCGTTTCCAGGCTCATGCAGCCGGGGCGAGAACTGCCGGAAATGCTGCCGGATTCCCTGAATGAAGCCTTGCGGGCCATACGGACCATCTTTGAACGCATTTTCAGCGTGTAAGTTACCCCTCTCAAGTGATAGAGTTGCAACAACCCGGGTTTGCAGGGGCTGTCTCTCGTTGTTGTGGGATCCACCGCGTAGGCAATTCATTTTGTGAAGCGGCAGGTAGGTGCCGGAGTTTGAGGCGCGCCATGCGGCCGGGCTGAGATTTCTGTGGGGTTGAATTTTCCTTTCCTTTGGAGGAAGGCGATGTCCAAGTCTTCGTACAACGGGGTTCCGTTGCCCGCGACGGGCCAAAAAATCACGTATCAAAACGGCAAGCTGGTGATTCCCGACCAGCCGATCATCCCCTACATCGAGGGGGATGGCACCGGGCGCGACATCTGGAAGGCTTCCGTGCGCGTCTTTGACGCTGCCGTTGAGAAGGCATACCGCGGCAAGCGCAAGATTGTCTGGTATGAACTCTTTGCCGGCGAGAAAGCCATGGAGAAGTTCAAGAGCTGGCTGCCGGATGACACGGTCGAGGCATTCCGCGAGCTGCGCGTCGGCATCAAGGGCCCGCTGACGACGCCGGTCGGCGGCGGCATTCGCTCGCTCAACGTCGCTCTGCGCCAGATCCTGGACCTTTATGCCTGCATACGCCCGGTGAAGTACTACCAGGGCATTCCCTCGCCGGTCAAGAATCCGGAACGCATGAACGTGGTCATCTACCGCGAAAACACGGAAGATGTCTATGCCGGCATCGAGTGGCAGGAAGGCACGCCCGAAGTCAAGAAGCTGATCAACTTCCTGAACAGCGAGATGCTGGCCGGCACGAAGAAGCGCATCCGCGAGGATTCGGGTGTGGGCATCAAGCCCATCTCGATCACAGGCACCAAGCGCCTTGTGCGCATGGCGATCGAATATGCCATCACCAGCAAGCGCAAGACCGTAACCCTGGTCCACAAGGGCAACATCCAGAAGTTTACCGAAGGCGCTTTCCGCGAATGGGGCTACGAAGTGGCGACCCAGGAATTCCGCGCCCAGACGGTCACCGAGCGTGAGAGCTGGATACTGGACAACAAGGACAAGAATCCGGCGCTCACCGTCGAGCAGAACGCCGCCATGGTCGAACCGGGAATGGAGTTTGCTCAGGAAGAGTTTCGCCGCGGGGTCTACGCCGAGGTCAAGGCGGTGCTCGACGCCATCTACGCCAGCCACGGCAAGGGAGCCTGGAAGTCGAAGATCCTGGTCAACGACCGCATCGCCGACTCCATCTTCCAGCAGGTGGTCACGCGGGCGGATGAGTACTCGGTGCTGGCCTGTCCGAACCTGAACGGCGACTACATCTCCGACGCCTGCGCCGCCCAGGTCGGCGGTCTCGGCATCGCTCCCGGCGCCAACGTCAGCCCCGAATACGCGATATTCGAGGCCACCCACGGCACCGCTCCCAAGTATGCCGACAAGGACGTGATCAATCCCGGTTCTGTTATGCTTTCCGGGGCGATGATGCTGGACCACATGGGCTGGCCGGAAGCCGCCCGGCTCATCGAAGACAGCATGGAACGCACCATCTGCCAGAAGAAGGTCACTTATGACTTCGCGCGGCTGATGGAAAACTCAACCAAGGTTAAGACCAGCGAGTTCGCTACCCATATGATCGAGAACATGGCGGCTCGCAGTTCCTCGGCGGGCAGGTAAGCCAAGCGGCGGGGCGTGGGGCTCCGCCGGAATTCCAGTTACACTCCGGCAGAGGCGGTGCGCCTCCGCCGGAGATCACGGGGTTCCCGGCAAATGCCTTTTTTGCGTTTGCTGGGGTGCGCGTAGTGCTGTGTGCAAGCATCCTTGCGGCCCGCTAAGCCGCGGCGTCATTCCAGACACCCGGGAGAGAACCGGGGCTGTTTTGCAGACAGTGTTCGCAGGTTGTTATTCTAATTACATCTCGTCAAGAGCGAAGTGGAAAGGAAGGGCATGCGCAAAAAAGTATCTATCGTTGGCGCTGGCAATGTTGGGGCCACTACTGCTCATTGGATTGCGGCGGCCGAACTGGCCGACGTAGTACTGATCGACATTTTGGAAGGCATTCCGCAAGGCAAGGGCCTGGACCTGTTCGAGGCCATGCCCGTGGAGGGCAGCGATTCCACGGTGCTGGGCACGAACAACTACGCGGATACCGCCAATTCCGATATCGTCGTGATCACCGCCGGCATACCGCGCAAACCGGGAATGAGCCGTGACGACCTGCTCAATACCAATTACAAGATCATGCAGGAAGTAGTCGGCAACGTCGTCAAGTACTCCCCCAATTCGATCCTCCTCATAGTTTCCAACCCGCTGGATGCGATGGCGCAGGCTGCCTACAAGCTCAGCGGCTTCCCGCGGGAGCGCGTCATCGGCATGGCCGGTGTGCTCGATAGCGCGCGGTTCTGCACCTTCATTGCCCAGGAGCTGAAGGTCAGCGTGGAAAACGTGACCGCGTTCGTGCTGGGCGGCCACGGCGACACCATGGTCCCGCTCACCCGCTACTCCACCGTGGCGGGGATTCCGGTCACGGAACTGCTGGACAAGGCGACCCTCGACCGCCTGGTGCAGCGCACGCGCGACGGCGGAGCCGAGATCGTGAAGTTGCTCAAGAGCGGCAGCGCCTACTACGCGCCTGGACGCGCCGCCATGGAGATGGTGGAGGCCATCCTCAAGGACAAGAAAAAAATCCTGCCTTGCGCCGTGTACCTGCAGGGAGAATATGGCATCAACGGCCTGTTCGTCGGCGTGCCGGCCAAGCTCGGAGCCGGTGGCATGGAGCAGGTCATTGAAATCAAGCTGAGCGACGAGGAGAGCGCCGCCCTGAAGAAGAGCGCCGGAGCGGTCAAGGAGTTGGTAGCGGTTATTGGATTATAGGGCAGCTCAAATGTAGCGCTGGCCTCCAGGCCGGGGTCCCCAGCAAGACTGCTTTTGGCTTGCTGGGGTGGGAGACCGGCTGTAGGTGCGGCGGGCAGGCGTGGACGCCTCCCGGACAGCCGGCCTGGAGACCAGCGCTACGCTTTTTGGCCGGGATTTTGGTAGTGGTGCAGTTTGGTTTTCCACAGGGCTTGACCGCCAGCCGGAACCCCGTAAACTGTGAGCATGGCAAACAAGAACCGCCCCAAACGCGAAGTCAAGAAACCGCCCAAGAAAAAGGCCAAAGCCCCTCGTGAGGACTTCAGGCGGGTGGCCCACTCAAGCCTCCTTTGCTTGAGTGGGCTTTGAGGTAGTTTGCGGTGGCGGTCGAACCCGCATTGCATCCGGCACACAATCCCCACGCAAGCAACAGAAGCTTGTGTGAGCTACCCGGTTTCTTATCCCAGGCGCACCTCATCGCCGCCGCGCGCGCCTAACGGGCGGGTTTCCGAGTTATCGAGCAGGTGTTCCATGACGGCCTCGCGGATCGCCTCCAGGTCGTAGCGGGTCACGACGAACATCTCCGGACTGTAAAGGGTTCCCCACTGCTTGGCCGCCATGAGCTCGCTCATGCCAAGGGGAGTGGCGACCGTATAGGTGTTCTCGACCACCGCGCCCGTGGCTTTGAACAACACCTGCACCGTCAGCTCATTGAAAAATTTTGCCGGGTCGGCCGGTCCGCTGAGGGCGTCGAAGTTGTTGAAGTAAAACCTGCGCAGCAGCACCGGACCAAAATCCATCTCCGGGTGAACGACAGCGGCGGAACTTTCCGGGGCGGAGACCGCGGCGAGGTCGGCGGTGTGCGCGGTGGAATCGGCGGCGGGCGGCTCCGCAACAGTACTATGCGTAACCGGGGAAACCGGGTTCGACATGAACATGGGATCATGCGCGCTGCTCTCGCTGCGGGCGGAAATCCAGCGCCCAAGCAGCAGCAGGCCAACCACGACTACGGCCAGCAGCAATATCTTGGAATGATCTCCGTCCTTCAGCCAAGGGACGGTATCGAGCAGCACTGTGAGGAGAAACGATTCCACCTCAGTCACCAATTCCACGACGTATGAAACGCGATACCAGAGTTCTGGTGGAAGCACCGGGCTTTAGCCCGGTGGCTAGCCTTCTAGCAATTGCGGGCTTTAGCCCCTGCTGCAGTGCGGTCAAAAGCGTTAACAAGAAATTTCCGGCGAAGCGAGAAGATCGTTACTCGCTTTGCTCCGCGAGTTTGCACACAGCGGCTAAAGCCGTATTAGGTCCGCCCCCAATTTCCCACGCCTGAAGGCGTGGGCTTCCACTATGTTCGCCTCTGTAACTGTAGACTTCAAAGCCGCGCTAGCTCCGCTCTATTGTCACCGACTCCAGCACGACATCCTTTTTCGGCTTGTCCTGCGGGCCGCGCGGCAGGTTGGCGATTTTGTCGGCCACGTCCTGCCCCTCGACCACCTCTCCGAAGATGGTGTGATTGCCGGTAAGCCATGGCGTAGGGGCCACGGTCACAAAGAACTGGCTGCCGTTGGTATTCGGGCCGGAGTTCGCCATCGCCAGCTTGCCGGGCCGGTCGAATTTATGGGGCGAGCCTTTGGTCTCGTCCTCGAATTTATATCCAGGGCCGCCGTGTCCGGCTCCCAGCGGGTCGCCGCCCTGGATCATGAACTTCGGAATGACCCGATGGAAGATTGTCCCGTCATAAAGCCGGTCCTTGGACTTCTTGCGCGTAGCCGGATGCGTCCACTCGCGTTTTCCCTCGGCCAGCTCGACGAAGTTGGCCACCGTCTTCGGGGCATCCTGTTCGAACAGGCGGCAGATGATGCTGCCTTCGCTGGTCTTCAGGGTTGCATACAGTCCTGGTTCTCTTGCCATTCTGGCTCCTTAAAAAAACGATGATGCTGCTGCCCGCCAGCTAACGGGCCGGCAAGCACCGCTGAACAGGTTATCAAGTTTCAGCCCGAGAAGCTGAAAGCCACGCTGGCTTGGCGTATTTGCCCGGTTCAGGGTTGCACAATCCTGATGTGCTTGATGATGACCGGAGTTATCGGCTTATCGTTCGCATCGCGGGGGACGCGGGTGATTTTCTGCACGACATCAACATTGTTGCACTGGCCGAAGATGGTATAGCCGCCGTTCAGGCTAGGGTAGGGAACCTCGGTGACAAAAAACTGCGAGCCGTTGGTTCCGGGGCCGGCGTTGGCGTAGGCCAGGCGCCCGGGACGGTCGAAGGTGAGATCGGGGCTGGCCTCGACGCCGAATTCATTGCCCGGCGAGCCGGTGCCGGTCCCGGTCGGGTCTCCGCCTTGAATCATGAAATTTGGAATGACGCGATGAAAGGTCACGCCATCGTACAGCGGCACGCCTTCGCGCTTGGTCCCATTTCGGGGATCGGTCCAGGCCTTCTTGCCGGTTGCCAATCCTATGAAGTTCGCCACGCCTATTGGAGCCTTGTCCGGGAACAAGGTGCAGTGGATATCACCCATGCTGGTCTCGATAACGGCGCGCGGCTGCGCTGCCGCCTTGCTGGCCCGAGTCTGAGCAAAAACAGACACCGCGCAGCAGAGAGCGATGGCCAGGAAGATAATTTTGCTGACAGCTCGCATCGATAATGCCTCCTTATGCCAGCGGGGCCCGGCTGTGCTGCTCCGGCGCTGCCGGCAATGCAAGAGCGGCAATCACCCCCGCAAGCTTTGGGGGTGACTGCCCCCGAGCCAGTATACAGGGAAGAGCTGTCCCTCGCGGCGGTGCGAAGGCAAGTTGGAAGAGCTACTCTTCTTTCCGCGCTTGCACTAAAATCGGCATTCCATTGATAACAACCCTGCAGGGGATACCTAAAATGCCATTTCATCAAGAGCCTGTGCCGCCACAGCCCAGCGGCGGAGATTCCATTGCAGTGCGGGCGCAAAGCCGGGGTCAGCGGCAAGCGCAGCTTGACGGGATGCAAAGCCGACGCGACTTTCTCAAAGCGGCTGGCATTGTGACCGGAAGTCTTGCCCTGTCAGCGCCCGTATCAGCTTCACCGCAGCCGTTGGGAGGCCCACCCCAGCAAGCGCCTGGCAATCAGGAAAGAAGCGGAGGAAATTCCATGACCGAGTTTCACGGCGTGTTTCCCTACCTTGTTTCTCCGGTTCATGCGTCCGGGGAGGTGAATGCCGAGGTTCTGACCCGGCTGTGTGACGACCTCATCAAGGCGGGCGTGCATGGATTGACGCCGCTGGGTTCGACCGGCGAGTTCGCCTACCTCGCCTGGCCGCAGCGGCGCCGGGTCGTGGAGGTGGTAATCAAAGCGGCCAATGGACGCGTCCCGGTGGTGACCGGGGTCGCGTCGACCACAATCGCCGACGCCGTGATGCAGGCGCGCGAGTATCAGCAGTTGGGAGCCAGCGCCATTCTTGCCATCCTGGAAGCCTACTTCCCGATCCGCGACGAAGGCGTGTTCGCCTACTTCAAGGCGATCGCCGACACCGTTTCCATTCCCGTGGTGCTCTACACCAATCCCAATTTCCAGCGTTCGGACCTGAGCCTCCCCGTCATCGACCGCTTGAGCCATGTTCCCAACATCAAGTACATCAAAGACGCCTCTTCGAACACCGGACGGCTGCTGTCGATCATCAACCGGGTGCAAGGGCGGATGCAGGTTTTCTCGGCCTCGGCGCATATTCCCGCCGCTGTCATGCTGATCGGAGGTGTCGGTTGGATGGCCGGCCCGGCTTGCGTTGCCCCGCGGCAAAGTGTGCAGCTATATGAACTCTGCCGCAAAGGGGACTGGAAAGCCGCCATGGAAGCCCAGCGCCCTCTATGGAGTCTCAACGAAGCCTTTGCCAAATACAATCTGGCGGCCTGCATCAAGGGGGGACTCGAGCTGCAAGGCTATCCCGTCGGCACGCCGCTGGCCCCGCAGGAACCGCTGTCGCCGGAGGGGATTGCGGAAGTCAAACGGGCTCTGATCGCGGTCGGCGCGTTGTAAGCCTCATGATTGCGACGTGAACCGTTGCCCACACATTGTCCCTACCCACAACTGCCAAAAGCGGCAGATGTGAGGCGCGTGAGCATCAATTCTGAAACTGATCTAGCGGCTTTCAGCACCCGGAATCGCCGAGACCGGCTGTGGCTGCGGTTGCGCTTGCGGCGATGGCAGCAGGGAACTGACGGTGCCCTGCTTCTCCGCCGCCCACTGCCCGTAGCGGTCGGAGACCATGATGTGATAGCAGGCCTGGCGGCGCTCTTCGGCGGCCTCAACCAGTCCTGCCTGCTGCAAGGGAAGAATGTAGCGATTGATCCACTGGCGCTCGCGCAGGGTCATGCGGCCCTTGGCGATGTCCACCGCGACCCCCGCCAAATGAGACGAGGTGATGTCCCCCTCCGCGGGAGCGGCATTGCGGTTGTAGCGCCGCAGCCGGTGCTGTTGCTCGACGGTGCGCACCAGCGATGTGACCCAGAGGGGCTTGCCGAACTGCTGATAGTAGGCTTCGGAAATGTCTGTAATGAACTGGCGCGTCCACGAGCGGCAGTAGCGGCGGGTTACGTCCAGCGAGGGGACAAGGCTGAGGGCAGGAGATTCGCTGACCGGAACCAGGTTCTGCCGCACTTCAAGACTGAGCAACTCGTCCTCGTCGGCAATGCGCGGCAGTTGCAGGCGGTCGATCAGCTCGTTCTGCCGCAGCATCGACTCGCGGCTTCCCCGCAGCACCGGGTTCCAGCGCAGATAGTGGGCGCGCCGCGCCGCCCTGCGCCGCCGGTAAGAGGTGCGAGCGTGAAGGGCGAAAACCTCCGTGCCGCCAATAAGCAATACCACCAGGACCAAAATGGCCCTCATAAAAAAAGACGAAGCGCGCAAAGGCGTACCCTGGTCAGAGATCCTAACTTCTTATTAGAAGTAAGTTTTGCGTTCAGTGTAACCCGGAAACTTGGAATTTTGCGACGGAATTCCCGATTTGAAAACGTTTTAAGCATAAAAAAACGCGAGTGCAAGGTAAACACCCGCGTTTTCGGATCTCCGGCAATCGCTGCTGTCGCGGTTGCTGGGGTGGCAATTAGTTCGCTTGGCGAGCTGCCCGGGCCAATGTCCCAGCCTCATCGAGGCGGAAGCCCCATACATCTTCCCTACATCTTAAAGAAGTCCAGAATCGCTTTCTTCATCACCTGCCGGCCCACGTCGGCGATGGAGGTGGTGAGCGCAATATCCTTGGGGCAGATCTCGACGCAGTTCTGCGCGTAGCTGCACTCCTGGATTCCGCCATCGCCCATCAATGCCGACAGGCGCTCCTTAGCCAATGCCTTTCCCGTGGGATGGGTGTTGAACAGCCGCACCTGGGAGATGGCGGCCGGGGTTCGCCTCACTCCGCTGTGCCTTATACGGTCACGGTCTGAACGCATCAACGAGAGAGCAAAGGAAATGAACCGCAACATCCGGCTGCTGCGCCAGAAATGAGTACCATCGGAGCCGCTAACTTCCTAGAACGCGACTAATGAGATGGTCCGCCGCCTGGATCAGCCCTGAACTCATTTTTGCACCGGCGATTACAAGAGAGACACTGTTACGAAAGGAGCTGGAAAATGGCCAGGGGAAAATACACACCGGAGCAGGTTATCGGGATTCTGCGTCAGAGAATTGATAACCGGCCGGCAGTTTATGCTACCTATCCTTTAAAATAGGGACTTCAGGTACTCCCTGTTAAGACGGGCGATGAACTTTACACTGATCCCCTTGGGGCACGCTGCCTGGCACTCGTAGTGGTTGGAGCAGTTTCCGAAGCCGCAGTCTTGCATCTCCTTGAGCATGTTGGCGACCCGTTCGGCCGCCTCGACCTGCCCCTGCGGCAGAGCCGCGAACTGGGAGACTTTGGCCCCCGTGAACAGCATTGCCGAGCCGTTCGGGCAGGCCGCCACGCACGCCCCGCATCCGATGCATTCGGCCGCATCCATTGCGTATTCGGCGTCAGGCCTGGGGATGGGGATCGCGTTGGCGTCGGGGGTCCCGCCTGTATGCACGGAAGTGTAACCGCCGGCCTGGATGATCCTGTCGAGTGCGCCGCGGTTCACCATCAGGTCTTTAATGATAGGGAACGCTCTGGCGCGCCACGGCTCGATGTAGATCGTGTCGCCGTCCTTGAACAGCCGCATGTGGAGCTGGCAGACAGTGGTCCGTTCGTGCCCGCCGTGGGGGACGCCGTTGATGACCTGCGAACAGACCCCGCAGATTCCTTCCCGGCAATCATGGTCGAAGACGATCGGCTCCTTGCCTTCCTTTATCAGTTCCTCGTTTACCACGTCGAGCATCTCAAGGAAAGAATGGTGGTCGGTTATGTTCTTCGCGATATAGGTTTCGAAGCGGCCAGGTTTGTCCGGTCCCGCCTGTCTCCAGACGATCAGATTCAGAGTTTTCGTCTTTTCTTCGCTGTGTCCACTCATTATTTATAGCTCCTTACCGCAGGCTTGATCAGGTTGAACTCGAGCGGCTCCTTGTGGAGCTCGGGCGGAACGCCGTCCCCCTTGAACCCCCAGGCGGCTACGTAGGAGAAGTTCTCATCGTTCCGCTTCGCCTCCCCGTCAGGGAGCTGGTGTTCCACGCGGAAGTGCGCGCCGCACGACTCGTCGCGGTTCAAGGCGTCGCGGCAAAGCAGCTCAGCGAACTCAATGAAGTCGATCGTTCGACCGGCATTCTCAAGCTGCTGGTTGACCTCAAGTTCGGTTCCCGAGACCTTAAGGTTTTTCCAAAATTCCTCCCGGATTTCCGGGATCTTGGCGAGCGCTTCGGTGAGGTTCTCTTTGCTCCGCGCCATGCCGATGTTGTTCCACGTAACGTTTCCCAACTTCCGCATGAATTCGGCGGGAGTCTCCTTCCCGTTGATCAAGAGGAGCTTCTTGGTATGCGCCTTTACGTCCTCGATCGATTTTTTGCACTCAGCATGGTCTTCCTTCGCCTTCCCCGGCTTGCTGGATGCCAGGTAGTGAGCCACAGTGTATGGTATGACGAAGTAACCGTCGGCCAGACCCTGCATCAGGGCGCTCGCACCGAGACGATTGGCGCCGTGTACGGAGAAGTTCGCCTCTCCTAAGACGAAGAGGCCCGGGATATTGCTCATGAGATTGTAGTCAACCCAGAGCCCCCCCATCGCATAGTGGGATGCCGGGTAGATCCTCATCGGCACCTTGTAGCCGTCTTCCCCGGTGATCCGTTCGTACATCTCGAAGAGGTTGCCGTACCTTTCCCGAATCACGTGTTCACCAAGACGTTTAATAGAATCGCGGAAATCGAGGTAGACGCCTCTTCCGCCGGGGCCGACGCCGCGGCCGTCGTCGCAAACTTCCTTGGCCGCCCGCGACGAGATGTCACGGGGTGCGAGATTCCCGAAGCTCGGGTACTTCCTCTCGAGGTAGTAGTCGCGATCGCCTTCTGGTATGTCGTTGGGGTCCCGTTTATCTCCCTTGTTCTTCGGGACCCAGATTCTGCCGTCGTTGCGGAGAGATTCCGACATGAGCGTTAGCTTGGACTGGTAGTCGCCAGCCTGCGGGATGCAGGTCGGGTGGATCTGCGTGAAGCAGGGGTTGGCGAAAAAGGCGCCCTTCCGGTAGGCCTTCCAGATTGCGGTGACGCTGCAACCCCTGGCGTTCGTGGAAAGGTTGAATACGTTCGCGTACCCGCCGGTGCAAAGCAGGACGGCATCTCCTACGTGGACTCGGATTTCTCCGGTGACCAGGTCGCGAATCGTGATCCCCTTGGCCTCCCCGTCGATGAGGATCAGGTCGAGCATCTCGGTCCGAGGGAACAACTTCACCGTCTTCAGCCTGATCTGGCGGGAGAGCGCCGAGTAGGCGCCGAGCAATAGCTGCTGCCCCGTCTGCCCGCGCGCGTAAAAAGTGCGGGACACCTGGGCGCCGCCGAAAGATCGGGTGTCCAGGTACCCGGCGTAATCACGGGCGAAAGGAACTCCCTGAGCCACGCACTGGTCGATGATCTCGTTGCTGACTTGGGCGAGCCGCCACACGTCGGCCTCACGGGAGCGGAAGTCGCCTCCCTTTATGGTGTCGTAATAAAGACGCAGAATGCTGTCGCTGTCGTTCGGATAGTTCTTGGCGGCGTTGATACCCCCCTGCGCGGCGATGCTGTGCGCGCGTCGAGGGCTATCCTGGTAGCAGAAAGACTCCACGTTGTATCCAAGCTCGCCCAACGATGCGGCGGCGGAGGCGCCGGCAAGGCCCGTACCCACCACCAGGATCTTGTACTTCCGCTTGTTCGACGGGTTTACCAGCTTCATGTCGAACCGGTGCTTGTCCCATGTTTTTTCAATCGGTCCTGTCGGACATTTTCCATCGAGTATCAACTGGCACCCCCTATTTTTTCAAAATGCCGGCGAGGATGAGCGCCGGAATGGCGCTGTAACCCACCAGGAAAAGCACGCTGATCAGCTTGCCGACCATCGTCACCTTTGGAAGCGTATTGTCATTGCTGCACCCGACGGTCTGGAAAAAACTCTGGATCCCGTGGCTCAAATGAAAGAATAAGGTCACCATGGCTGCCACGTAAACCAAAGAGATAGTGGTGATCCGGAAGCTGCCGAGCATCATCCCGTAAACGTCGCCGGGGCGGTTGGCGACCGCGGCCGGCAGAATGTCCGGCGTGATGCGGAACGTAAACTGCAGGAGGTGGTAGACGAGGAAGGCGAGGAGCAGGACTCCCGTCCAGATCATTGTCCGACTTGCGAAAGTGGCCTTGAGCTTTCTACTCTTGGCGTACTTCGACGGGTTCGCCGCGCTGTTCTCCAGGGTCAGGGTAATGCCGAAAAAAACATGCACCGCCAACATCAGGAACATGAAGCCGCGAAAGATCCAGACCAGTATGCCCAGGCTGTGCAACTTCTCGGCGTATGTGTTCAATGCACTTGGGCCGATAAAGACCGAGGAGTTCCCCATCAGGTGCACTGTGACGAAGAACAACATGAAGAAGCCCGTGATCGCCATCAGCACCTTACGTCCCACACTGCTCGACAGGAATTGCATGACGCTTTCCTTCCTATATTGATTTTGCTAGCCGACACAAAGATCGCATTCTATGCGACATTGTCTCGTTCGAAAACGATTTGTATGAGTGACGCTCCATAATTGCTCGACAGTGCGCATTGAAGGAATTCAGCACCAATCCGCGCTTCCCGCTAACGACCAATCGATCGACGCGAGAGCACTTGGACTATTTGGTTGCTTGCTATAACCGAAGAACCGGTGCCAGCGGCGGGGCATTTAGGTGACTGGTGTTGCCACAGATTGCTCCTTAAGGGTGATTGGGTGCAGTGCAGACAGAGTTGCAAAGGATTATGTGGCACTGACCCGCTTTAGTCAAGAATCAAAGCTGCGCGGCAGAGTTTCCGGGCAAAAACTCACCGGCCAATGCCGCTCAGCACATAGATCTGGCCTCACTAATCCTAATGTCCTCGAATTTTACTCCTCTTGCGGAAAATGCAAGTGGCGCCAGGAACATACGTGTGTGTCGCCCATCACACCGCCGGCCCGAACCGGGCTCCTGCCGACCAATTACTTGCCAGCGCCTGTCTGAACCCAATTCAGAAAAGCTCTGAGCGCCTGCCCGCGGTGGCTGACCGCCGCCTTCTGCCCCGGGGTGAGCTCTGCAAAAGTCTTGGACAGCGGCGGGAAAAAGAACAGAGGATCGTAGCCAAATCCATTGCTGCCTCTGGCTTCATGCAGCAGCACGCCATGCGCTTCGCCCCGGAAGCTGGCCAGCTCGATCCCATCTCTCGCCACGGAAATAACGCAAACAAAACGCGCCTGCCGCCGGTCCTCATTTACTTGAGCCAGTTCGCGCAGCAGGCAGGCATTGTTGGCCGCGTCCTGGGAGCTCATGCCAGCCGGGGCATCTTTCGCGTCGCCGTAGTCTGCTGGCCTGAGACCTTCGTGGTGCAAGGCGGCGTAGCGGGCCGAGTGCACGCCGGGAGCGCCGTCCAGCGCATCCACTTCCAGCCCGGAGTCGTCCGCCAGGACCAACTTCCCGGAAACGTATCGGCTGTAGTGCTCGGATTTTTTTCTGGCATTCTCGGCGAAGCTCTTTCCGTCCTCCACCGCCTGCGGCAACTGCTCGAACCCGGAGATCAACTCCGGCTGAACGTCGTACAGAGCGGCTGCGCCCAGGAAGTCTCTCAGCTTGCCCGGATTGGAAGAGGCGATCAATACCTTCATCAGCATCAGTCTAATCGAAGATTATTGCTGGTAGCAGCCGGGCTGCTTGTTGCTAGAGCTTGTTTAAAAAACATTCCCGGGGAATAAGGCGTGTTCCCTCAGGGGCTAAAGCCCGCATTTTTGTTGGCTCTGGACGGCGTGGCTCAAGGCACCCCAGCAAGTCAAATGCGGACTTGCTGGGGACCCCG
>JBEKQR010000022.1:0-19687 GCA_049519515.1 Candidatus Korobacteraceae bacterium | reverse complement strand
AGTCCGCCGAAGCGGTTGGAGCTGCCGGCGGGGTTCTGCCCGCCCCCGCCGCCCACCGAATAAGGCATGGCGTCAAACAGCGAGTTGCCTGCGGAGTAATAGATCATTCCATGCAGCTTGTTGGCATCGAAACCGCGGCCGCGCATCACGAAAGGGCCCTGCCCAAACCCGCCCGGAGGGCCGCCCGGCCCCGGCCTCTCTCCGCTGAACCCGCGCTGTTCGCGCATCTCCTGGATGCGTTCGCGCAGCTCTTCGGAGGTGCGGGCGCCGCCCATCCACCCGCCCTGCGTGCCCATCTGCCCTCCGGCGGCAACCGACTGGTTGGTGGCATCGGCGCTGCCGGCCAGTCCGGCCAACGAACCCAGCTCGCCGGCCGCGCTGCTGTCCCCGGCAGCCGATAGCCCGGATTCATCCACCGTTACGCTGAGCTGCTGCGAGCCTCGTCCGGCCCGGGCCACGGCGCCATTTCCCGGAGCGCCGGCTGGCGCTTGCTCCGGTTTGGGTGCGCGCGAGAGCAGCACGAGCGAGAAATTGGCCTGCTGATTTGGCTTGTCCGCGTTCAGCATGACCTCCTGTTTCACAGGCGCGAAGGAGGTCATCTCGGCCCGCACCACGTAACGGCCCCCCGCCGTGAGCTCCAGCGAGTAGGTGCCATCCACAGCGGTGGAGGTAATCGTCTTTTTTGCGGTGAGCGGGTTGGTCGCGGTCACGGTTACGCCCGGAATCGGGGTGCTTCCTGATTTGACGACGCCGGAGATGCGATATGACTGCGCTTGCTCAACGGCAGGGTTTGGCGGCTCCGCCGCCCTGCCAGGGGCCATTTGCGCTTGCGCCTGAAACGGCAGCAGCCCGGCGAATACCATGGCCATGCAGCCGAGTACACACAGCCTAGCGTGGGCGTTCAGGACGGCTGGCGGAACGAAATTCAGCGCTTGCACCATTACCCCATTCCGCTGCCCATATTGCGAGGCAAATTTGCAAGAACTTTCCATTGCGACCCCAGCAAACGTTGCGGTTGCCTTTACGCGGGGGAACGCAAGATTGCCGAAGCCCGGCACTGCGGATGTACAACCTTGTAAACCCGTAATGTGAGACAGAGTTCTTGGTCATCTTAACCCAGAGCTGCGGCTATTCATACATGAACCGGCTGTACCGGGGTCCCCGGTCCCGCAAAGCGGGACCGTGGTTGCGTTTGCTGGGCTGAACGCGGCATTACACAAGTATTACGAAGCTGAGCTGGAAGGGACCATATCTTAGAAGGTGTACGAGCAATCTGGATAAACGAGTCTGGATTACTAACGGGCCTCAGTTGTAGCCCTCACCTCAAACGCATTTCCTCGTTTTCTCGACTCTCCTGGAGGGCCCTTGAACCTCGCCCCTGATCGCCAGCAAGTGAACTGGGGGACTGCCATCGTCATGGCCGTCCTTCATATCGGAGCCGTTGCCGCCCTGTTTCATTTCGCCTGGAAGCCATTCTGGCTGGCGGTGTTTCTGTGGTGGGTCTCCGGCAGTCTCGGCATCGGCATGGGCTACCACCGGCTGCTGACGCATCGCGGATACTCATGCCCAAAGTGGCTCGAATACTTCCTGGCCCTGTGCGCCACCCTGGCGCTGGAGGGCGGGCCGATCTTCTGGGTAGGCGTACACCGCATCCATCACCAGTTGGCGGACCGCCCCGGCGATCCGCACTCGCCGCGCGACGGCAAATGGTGGTCGCACATGGGATGGGTGCTGATGGGCAAGAGCCTGCACCAGGACTCCAAGGAGCTGCTGCCCTACGTCCCCGACCTGCGCAAGGACCGCTTTTACGTGCTGCTGAGCAAGTGGCACTGGGTGCCGGCGGCTGCGGTGGGCGTGCTGCTGTTCGTCTGCGGCGGGTGGAATTATTTGCTGTGGGCTGGCGCTTTGCGCACCGTGGCCGGCTTGCACTTCACCTGGATGGTCAACTCCGCCACTCACCTATGGGGCTCGCAGCGCTTTGCCACCGCCGACGACTCGCGCAACAACTTCCTGGTGGCGCTGCTTACCTTTGGCGAAGGCTGGCATAATAACCACCACGCCCATCCCAGCTCGGCCCGCCACGGGCTGAAGTGGTGGGAGATCGACTTGAACTGGTACGCCATCCAGACGCTGCGCCGTCTGGGATTGGCCACCCGTATCAAACTGCCGCGCGCCGACGCGCGCATCAAGCTCGCCTCTACGCCGCCGGTGACGATTCCGGCTTCGACTCAAGAAAACGCGACCGCAGGATTCGCCGCCAAGACACAGACGATGCAGGCTCCGCCGCAAGCCGCAGCCGGATCGCGATAGAAAACCGTCCGTTGAAAGAACGTAGCGCTGGGCTCCAGCCCGGCTGTAGGTGCGGACGTCTCGTACGCACCATCCTCACGGGCGGGCGTAGACGCCCCCCGGACAGCCGGCCTGGAGGCCAGCGCTACAAATTAGCTCCACCCCGACTCCGCAAATGTGGGCCACCAGTCCGGGACAAGCATTTACTCGCCTGGTGCCCCACCTTCGCGAAGCGAGGCGGAGCTAAGGTGGGATGCGATGCGCTTGGTCCCATAGGCCGATAACCCACCCTAGCGCCGGACTGCACGGCGCGAGGGGGGCACCAAGCGGGATACACCTACGATGGAATTGCTCTAAAACGCCACCCGCTTCTTCTCGAATGCCGCGATGTCGGCCTCGTGTTGCAGGGTGAGGCTGATGTCGTCCAGTCCGTTCAGCAGGCAATGGCGCTTGAAGGCATCGATCTCGAAGCGCGCCTGGAATCCCTCGCCGTCCGTCACGGTCTGCTTTTCCAGATCGACCGTCAGTTCATGGCCAGGTTTCGCCTGCGCCCGCCGCGCCAGCTCCGCCACCTGCTCCTCGCTGAGGATCACCGTCAGCAGGCCGTTCTTGGCGCAGTTATTGAAGAAGATGTCGGCGAACGAGGGCGCGATCACCACCCGGAAGCCGTAATCGCCCAGCGCCCAGGGCGCGTGTTCGCGCGAGGAGCCGCAGCCGAAGTTGCGTCCGCCGATCAGGATGCTGGCCTGGCGGTACTTCGGCTGGTTGAGCACGAACGAGGGCTCTTCGCTGCCGTCGGGACGGAAGCGCCAGTCGAAGAAGAGGTAGTTCTCGTAGCCGGTGCGCTCGACCCGCTTCAGGAACTGCTTGGGGATGATCTGGTCGGTGTCGATGTTGATGCGGTGCAGCGGCGCGGCAATGCCTCGATGTACGCGTAATGGTTTCATTTGCCATCCTTGAACTGCCACGAGCGAACGTCGGTGAAGTGTCCGGCGACGGCGGCGGCGGCGGCCATGGCGGGCGAGACCAGGTGCGTGCGGCCTCCCTTGCCCTGGCGTCCCTCGAAGTTGCGGTTGCTGGTGGCGGCGCAGCGCTGGCCGGGCTGAAGGATGTCGGGGTTCATGCCCAGGCACATGGAGCATCCGGCCTCGCGCCATTCGGCTCCGGCATCGAGAAAGATGCGATGCAGCCCTTCCTTTTCGGCGGCGTTCTTCACCGCCTGCGATCCCGGCACGATCAGGGCCTGGACCTTGGGATGGATCTTGTAGCCGCGCAGCACGCGGGCCGCGGCGCGCAGATCGTCCAGCCGCCCGTTGGTGCAGGAGCCGATAAATACGCGGTCGATCGGGATCTCAGTCAGCCGTGTTCCCGGCTTCAGCGCCATGTATTCCAGAGCGCGCGTGAGCGCGGCCTTTTCCGCCTCGCTGGCCGCCTTTTGCGGATCGGGCACCTGTCCGGTAATGGGCGAAACCATGCCCGGGTTGGTGCCCCAGGTTATGTAGGGCGTCAGGCCGGAGGCGTCGAGCGAAACTTCTTTATCGAACTTCGCGCCCGGATCGCTGGCCAGCGTGCGCCAGTAGGCGACGGCGCGGTCCCAGTTGGCGCCTTTGGGAGCGGCCTGGCGGCCCTTCATGTAGGCAAACGTGGTCTCGTCGGGGGCTACCATTCCGGAGCGCGCTCCGCTCTCGATGCTCAGGTTGCAGAGCGTCATGCGGCCTTCCATGGAAAGGGCGCGAACCGCTTCGCCGGCGTATTCGATGGCGTGGCCGGCGCCGCCGTCGGTGCCGATTTTGCCGATGATGGCCAGCGCCAGGTCTTTGGCCGTGACCCCTTCCGGCAGCTTGCCGTTCGCGGTGACGCGCATCGCCTTGGGCTTCCGCTGTTGCAGGCATTGCGTGGCCAGCACGTGCTCGACTTCCGAGGTGCCGATTCCCATTGCCAGCGCCCCGAAGGCGCCGTGCGTGCTGGTGTGGCTGTCGCCGCAGACGATGGTCTTTCCCGGCTGCGTGTAGCCGAGGTCGGGACCAATCACGTGCACGATGCCCTGCCCCAGCGAGCCGATATCGAACAGCTCCAGGCCGAACTCCTTGCAGTTGGCGCGCAAGGCTTCAACCTGCTGCCGGGAGACCGGCTCTTTGATGACGAAGCGGTCGGCGGTGGTGGTGGCAATGTTGTGGTCGACGGTGGAGACCGTCAGGTCGGGACGGCGCACCTTGCGCCCGTTCATGCGCAGGCCATCGAAGGCCTGGGGCGAGGTGACCTCGTGCACCAGGTGCAGGTCGATGTAGAGCAGATCGGGCTCGCCTGGCGCCTGGCGGACCAGGTGGCTGTCCCAGAGTTTTTCACACAGCGTGCGTGGTTGTGACATGTTCGCTATACCGCGTTTCCTTATTTGTAGGCACCCCGACTTGAAGGGGCGCGGCTTTGCGGGGTCCCCGGCAAGCCCGCATTTGGCTTGCTGGGGTGCTATACCGCGTGATAAGTCTGCCGTTGCCCGAGCAAGTCGGCCAGCGTACGTTCGATTTCGTCGCCGGCTTCGCGCGTCGTCGCCGGCTTCACGTCCGGCCGCAGGTCCGCCGTCACGATGCCCTTATGCAGCGAGCGCGCGATGGCGGTTTCGACATCGTCGGCGTCGCGGTGCAGTCCGGCGGTAAAGCGCAGCAGCATGGCGGCCGAGGCGATGGCGCCGATCGGATTGGCCATGTTTTTCCCGGCGATGTCGGGCGCCGAACCGTGCACCGGCTCATAGAGACCGACCGCGCCGCCGATCGAGGCCGAGCCCAGCATGCCCAGCGAGCCGCTCAGCACCGCCGACTCGTCCGAGAGAACGTCGCCGAACAGGTTTTCCGTGACCACCACATCATAGCGCGACGGCGTGGCGATCAACTGCATGGCGAAAGAATCGACGTAGGTGTGCTCCAGCTTGACGTCGGGATATTCGCCGGCCAGATCGCTCACCGTTTGCCGCCACAGGCGCGAGCACTCCAGCACGTTGGCCTTGTCCACCGAGATCACGTGCCGGCGGCGAAGACGCGCCTGCTCGAAAGCAATGCGCGCAATGCGCTCGACCTCGGCAACGGAATAACGCATGGTATCGTAAGCGCCGTTGGCATCGCGCCCGCGCGGCTCGCCGAAATAGAGCCCGCCGAGCAGCTCGCGCACGAACAGTATATTGGTTCCGCGCAATACCTCGGGACGCAGCGGAGAGCAATGGGCGACAGCTTCGTAGGCAATGGCGGGACGCAGATTAGCGAAGGCCCCCAGCGCCTTGCGCAGCTTTAGCAAGCCGGCTTCGGGACGCAGCACTACGGGAAGCGAATCGAACTGCGGGCCGCCCACGGCGCCCAGCAGCACCGCGTTGCTGGCCAGGCAGGCGTCCAGCGTAGACTGCGGCAGCGGGTGGCCTTCGGCCACCACGGCCGCTCCGCCCACGGGATACTCGCGAAATTGAAAGTCGTAGCCGTTGACGTCGGAAACCGTGCGCAGCACCCGTACCGCTTCGCGCGTTACCTCTGGCCCAACGCCATCCCCTGGCAGAACAGCTATTCTCAGCTTCATTGCACGATCGCCGTCGAGCGCGTTTCGCCCGCCGCCCCAGCCGGTGCGGAAACAGCATCGCTGGGCGAGCCGGGCGGAGTTGCCGCTTTTTCCACTAGTAGAGAAACCAAGTCTTGATCGTAAATCCTCTTCTTGCGGTCGGCAAGTTGAGTGAAACGCTCGTAGGCGGACTGCAACTCCTGCTTGCTCAGTTCAAAGCCGAGCTCCCGGTAGCGGACCAGCAGCGCGTGCCGGCCGGAATGCTTGCCCAGCACCAGGTTATTGGCGGAAACCCCGACCGACTCGGGAGTCATGATCTCGTAGCAAAGCGGATTGCTGAGCACGCCGTGCTGGTGAATGCCTGCCTCGTGGGCGAAGGCATTGCGCCCGACGATCGCCTTGTTGGGCTGCACCTGGAAGCCAACGGTGTCGGAGAGCAAACGGCTGGCCGAGTAGATTTCGTTGCGCCGGACATTTGTAGTGAAGGGCAGGCGGTCGGCGCGCACGAACATGGCCATCGCCACCTCTTCCAGGGCGGCATTGCCGGCGCGCTCGCCGATGCCGTTCACCGTGCACTCCACCTGGCGGGCGCCGGCCTCGACTCCAGCCAGCGAGTTGGCCACCGCCAGTCCCAAGTCATTGTGGCAATGAACCGAGATGACGGTCTTCTCCACGCCCTTGACGCGCGCCTTGATGGCACGTATCAGTTCGGCGAATTCGCCGGGCGTGGTATAGCCGACCGTGTCCGGTATGTTCAGCGTGGTGGCGCCGGCCTCAACCGCCACTTCCAGCACCCGGCAAAGGAACTCCACCTCGGACCGGGTCGCATCCTCGGGCGAGAACTCCACGTCAGAGCAGAGGGAGCGCGCGTAGCGCACGTATTCGGCCACCTGGCGCAGGCAATCTTCGCGCGTAATCTTCAATTTGAAGCCGAGATGGATATCGGAGGTCGCCAGAAAAGTGTGAATGCGCGGATGACGCGCCTCGCGCACCGCCTCCCAGGCCAGCGCGATGTCTTCGCGGCGGCAGCGCGCCAGGGCAGCCACCACGGCCCGCTTCATGTCGCCGGAAACCTGCTGCACGGCGGTAAAATCGCCGGCGGAAGCGATGGGGAAACCGGCTTCGATAATGTCCACCCCGAGAGACTCCAGTTTCTGGGCCAGGCGCAGCTTTTCCTCGACGGTCATGCTGCACCCCGGCGCCTGCTCTCCATCCCGCAAAGAAGTGTCGAAAATAAGTACGCAATTGTCAGCCATATTTACCTCGCTCAGCTATCGGCAAACGCCACCTCGGTATTTGCCCCTGACCGGATCGCCACCCCACCCGGCGGCAATAGCGGTGTTTGCTGGGAACCTCGGTTCGGTTTTGATATCGCCTAGTTTCCAGCGCTGGAATCAAATTAGTCAAACTTATTATTATTCCAATTTAATAAGGAGTTGTGATTTAATAAGCTGGCCTGCAGAAGATGGCGCCGGAGGTGATAGGTGGACCTTTTCCAGTTGGAGACATTTCTGGCGGTGGTGGAAGAAAAAGGGTTTTCGCGGGCGGCAGCGCGGCTGCACCGCACGCAATCGGCGGTCAGCCAGACCATCAGCAAGCTGGAAGACGAACTGGGCGAAACCCTGTTCGAGCGTTCCTCGCGCGAAGGCGCGGTAACCGACGCCGGCCACTTGCTGCTGCGCTACGCCGAGGAGCTGCTCAACCTGCGCGGCCGGGCGCATGCGGCGCTCAAGGAGCTGCGCGAGCTGCAGCACGGCAAGCTGAGCATCGCCGCCAACGAGTTCACGGCGTTGTACCTGCTGCGGGCGTTGCACCGCTTCCGCCGGCTTCATCCCACCATCCACATCGAAATTCAGCGCTCCCTGGCATCGGAGGTGGCCCGCTCGGTGGTTAACCTCCACGTCGAGCTGGGCATGCTCTCCTTTCGCCCCGACGATGACCAGCTCAGCTCCATCATTGTTTACGTCGATGAGCTCGCCTACGTCGTCTACCCCGGCCATCCGCTGGCCAGTTCGCGGCAGGTCAGTATTCGCGATCTCGGGGCCGAGTTCTTTGTCGCCCACAATGTGCGCTCTCCCTACCGCGAGAAGGTGGTGCAGACTTTTGCCAAGTACAAGACCGCGCTGCACATGCCGGTGGAGCTGCCGAACATCGAAGCCATCAAGCAGTTCGTGGCCATGGGCAACGGCGTGGCGCTGCTGCCGCTGATCGCCGTGCAGGCAGAAATAAACCGCGGCGAACTGGTGCAGATTCCAGTGAAAGAATTGCAAATGCAACGCCGGCTGCGCCTGGTTTATCGCCGCGGCGCCAGCCTGTCACATGCAGCACGCGCTTTCCTCAAAGTGCTGGAGAGCATGGCGGCGCAGGAAAGCGGCCGTTGGCTCTACCAAAAAGAAAGGGGTTAGGGGCTAGGGATTAGGGATTAGGGAACGTAGTGGGTCAATTTGAAGGGTGCCCCATCTCTGCGGGACCAGCGCTACTCTTAGCGCTACTGGAGTTGCTAACCCCTAACTCCTATTCCCTACAGGCGGCAGCGGTTCCTGCACCCATGGAACTCAAATTGCAGATAATGCTACCTACGCCGTTACAGTGACTGAGACCGTGAAAGCGATCAAATGCTATAGCGGCTACACTTGCAGCTCGGTGGCCAGCGGCAGTTATACAATCACGCCGCCCTGTGATACGCCTGCGGCATCTCCCGGCGCCGGTTCCTATGTGGGAACACAGAATGTATCTTTCACCGGATCAACCTGCACCGGAGCAGGCTCTTTTGCCTGCGTCACCACGGATGGTTCAACCCCCACGGGTTCATCTTCCGGCTGTACTAACGGCACCTCGGTTTCTTACGGAAACACGTTCGCTGTCTCAACCAGCGAAACCGTGAAAGCCATAATGGAGCAGTCGGGTTACGCGTCCGGCAGCGTGGCGAGTTTTGCCTACACGATAACTTCTGCGGCCATGATCAGGCGCCGAGGCGTGGTGGTGCGGTAAGTCATGCAACTGGGGACGGCAGAGGCACTGGATCTCGAGTTGCTATGCCGGCTGGGAAGGCGCCTGGACAGCCGGCCAATGCGCCTGGCTGGAAGGACCGTGCGCGAGTTGCTTATGGAGGAGTTACTGCGCATCCGCACCCGTCAGGGCCAATTGCTGCCGCTCCGCCTGAACCCGGCGCAACGGGAATTGGAGCACCGCTCTGCCCAGGGGGCAGGCTGCGGGCTTCCGCCCCAGCGCTCCAGCTTTGGGAGCACCGGGGATTCGGGGCTTGCCGGGAAGCCGGGATGCGGGCGCAAGTACATCGTGCTCAAGGCCAGGCAGCTGGGGATCACAACGTATGTGGCGGCGCGTTTTCTGGTGCACACCATCACCAGGCCGGGAACGCTGAGCGTGCAGGTGGCGCACGATCAGACGGCGGCCGAGGCGATCTTCCGCATCGTACACCGCTTCGTGGAGCACTTGCCCGAGCGGTTGCGGGCGGGAGCCCTGTGCACCTCGCGCGCCAACGTCCGCCAGATCGTGTTTCCGCGGCTCGACAGCGAATACCGCGTGGAAACCGCGGCGGACCCCAACGCCGGGCGCGGGATGACCATCCAGAACCTGCACTGTTCGGAGGTCGCCCGCTGGCCCGGCGAGACGGCGGAAACCCTCGCCGGACTGCGCGCCGCCGTGCCGCCGCACGGAGAGATCGTGCTGGAATCGACCCCCAACGGAACGGCGGGGGCCTTCTACGAAGAGTGGCACCGGGCGCAGGAAACCGGTTACGCGCGCCACTTCTTCCCCTGGTGGTGGGAGCGCGAATACCGGCGGCCGGCGGACGAACTGGCGCTGAGCGCTGATGAAGCGGCGTTAGTGCAACGTTTTGGGCTGAGCTGCGAGCAGATCGCCTTTCGCCGGGAGATGCGGGCCAACTTTGGAACGCGATTTGACGAAGAGTTCACCGAAGATCCGGTTACCTGCTTCCTGGCCAGCGGCGAGTGCGTCTTCGAGCTGCCGGCGGTCGAGCAACGGCTGCGCGAGGTGGCCGGTCCGGCCGAGAGCGCGCACAACGGCTGTCTGCAGGTATGGCTGCCGCAGGTCGCGGGCAGAAGATACCTGATCGGCGTGGACCCTGGGGAGGGCAACGCCGACGGGGATTACTCGTGCGCCCAGGTGCTGGACCGGGAGACGGCGCTGCAATGCGCCGAGCTGCACGGCCATTTCGATCCGCGCGAGCTGGCGGCGCGGGTCACGGCGCTGGCCAGGCGTTACAACGACGCCCTGGTAGCGGTGAAGCGCAACAACCACGGGCACGCGGTGATCGCCCAGATGCTGACCGTGCACGCCTACCCCAACTTGTTTCCGGACGGCGGCAAGCCGGGGTGGCTTACCACCAGGGTAAACCGTCCGCCAATGCTGGAAGAGCTGGCGGCGGTGCTGTCGCGCAGTCCGCGGCTGTTCAACAGCCGGCGGCTGCTGGAGCAGTGCCGGACCTTCGTGCGCCGCCAGGACGGCCGGGCCGAGGCAGAGCCGGGCAGCCACGACGACGCGGTCATGGCCATGGCCATCGCCCTGGCCGCCCGCAACACGATTTAAGATTTGCGATTTCAGATTTCAGATTGAACAACCAAGAACAGATCGCTGCTTTTCAATCTGAAATCGAAAATCTGAAATCTTAAATCCGGCGAGGGCGTGCCATAATGGTCAGCAGCAACTACCCCAGCAAGCGCAAAGACGGCGCTCGCTGGGGACCCCGGATCGAAAAGGGAATGGTGCCCGAAGGCGGAATAAAGATCGGGGCCATGACAAAAAAGATTGGCAATTGCGGCCGTGCAACACGTAAGAAGGATGAGGGGCGGGGCGCAGAGCCACCTCATGCGCTGCTCGGATGGCCATTTTTACGTGGTCAAGTTCCAGAACAATCCGCAGCACCCGCGGGTTCTGGCCAACGAGCTGCTGGCCGCCCGGCTGGCCGAGGCGGTGGGCTTGCCGGTGCCGGCGGCCGAGGTGGTGGAGGTCAGCGGCTGGCTGATCGCGCATACTCCGGAGCTGGTGATGGAAAGCTCGCGGGGAAGCGTGGCCTGCCAGGCCGGGCTGCAGTTCGGATCGCGCTACGTGGTTGCGCCCGCGCATGGCATGGTCTTTGATTATCTGCCGGAGCAGATGCTGGAGCGGGTGCGCAACCTGGAGGCTTTCGCCGGTATCCTGGCGCTGGACAAGTGGACCTGCAACGCCAACGGCCGGCAGGCGGCCTTCTGGAAGCGCCTGCGGGAGCGTATGTTCACGGTGGCGTTCATCGACCAGGGGTACTGCTTCAACGCCGGCGAGTGGACCTTTCCGGACTCGCCGCTGCGCGGGGTCTACGGACGCAACGACGTTTACCGGCAGGTCGCCGGCTGGGAGAGCTTCGAGCCGTGGCTGTCGCGCATCCTGGCGCTGGATGCCACCGCGCTTTGGAACTGCGCCGAGCAGATCCCGGTGGAGTGGTACGGCGAAACCGGGCAGATGGAGTGCCTGGTCGAGGCCCTGCTGAAGCGGCGCGCGCGGGTGGCGGAGCTGATCCTGGGCTTTAAGAATTCGAGCCGGGAGCCGTTTCCGAATTGGAAGGAAGGGGTTAGGGTTTAGGGATCAGGGAATAGAGACCGGAGATTTAAGATTTAAGATTTCAGATTTTCGATTTCAGATTGAAAAGCACCATTCATACTTCGTCTTTCAATCTGAAATCTGAAATCAACAATCTTAAATGTCTTATGACCGAGCGCCGCCAGTGCGAATTCTTCCTGCTGCGGTATGTGCCGGACGCGGTTAAGGACGAGTTTGTCAACCTGGGAGTGGTTCTGCTCGAAAGCGCCGCCCCGACAGGCGCCAAGAGCGAATCTGTCGAAACTTCCGCGGGCGGGCGCTCCGGGTTGGCCTTTGCCGACGTGCGCTTTACCCGCGATTGGCGGCGGGTGCGCTGCCTGGACCCGGACGTGGATGTGGAGATGCTGGAGGCGCTGGAGCGGGAGATCCGCGAGCGCCTGGCCGAGGATGCCGCCAGCCGTGAATGGCTGCTCGGGAAGATGCAGGACTCGTTTTCCAACTGCATACGCCTGACCCCGGCCAAGGCGGTGCTGGCCGAGTCGCCGCAGGCGGAGCTGGAGAGCCTGGCGGCACTGTACCTGGAGCGCTCCCGCCGCACGGCGCGGTCGACCGGCGGGCGTCAGGTGGTCTTTGCCGCCATGCGCGAGCAGTTCGAGCGGCAGGGGGTGTGGCGGTTCATGCGCAAAAATATCGCCGCCGCCGAATATACTCATCGCGGAGACCCGTTGAAGATCGACTGCGCCTACGGGGTCCCCAGCAAGCCTAAAATCGGGCTTGCTGGGGTGCCCGCCCCGCAGCGCAACGGCAATGGGGCGCGGGTCAGGCTCTTCCATGCCGTCTCGCTGCTGGCGGAGGTAAATGCGGCCAAGCTGCTGGCCTTCAGCTTTCCCCAGGTGCGCGCCGGCATTCGCCGGGCGGAGGAGGCGGAGGCGCATTTGACCGCCGTGGTGGAAGACGATCTCGACCGCCGCGATGACGCCATAGCCTTTGCCCTGGCCACCCTGGAGGCGCAGGAGATTGCCGTAGCCAGCGTGGCCCAGATGCCGGCGCTGGCCGAACGGGCAAGGGTCGAATTACGGCTCTAGCAGTTTCGAGTTTCAAGTTTCGAGCTTGAGAAAGGTTTCAAAGTTTCAGAGTTTCAAGGTTTCGTGGAGTTGCCTTAGCAATCCGCAACCCTGAAACTCTGAAACCTTGAAACCTCGTCCTCAGGCGGTCCATAGATTTTCGCTTTTAAATCTTAAATCTGAAATCAAAAATCTTAAATTGAGTTGGCTCCCGCGAGGGGGCTTTTTGTTTTGTGGCCGGGGTCCCCGGCAGACGCCTATGTTGCGTCTGCTGGGGTGGAAGGCCGGGGTGGGAGGAAACGAATGAGCATAAAGCAACGTTTGCGTGGCTTGGTACGAGGCTGGGGGCGTTCACCCGCGCGCGGTGCGGATTCGGCGCCGGCGCGGGTGGATGCCGCGGCGGCCAGCGGCGAGGCCCCCACCCCAGCGAGCACAACTTCGGTGCTCGCTGGGGACCCCGCCGGACGGCGCCGGACGCTGGCGCTGCCCTCGATCTTTACCAGCTACGCGCCGGCAAGCGACGCTCTGCCCAAGAGGACGCCAGCCAACCTGCGGCGCTTCGCCGAGACGCCGGTGGCGCGCAAGGCGATCAACACGGTGAAAGACCGGGTGGCGGGCATGGGATGGAGGATTCAGCCGCGGCATGGGCGCGACCTGGAAGGGCTGGCGCGCGGCCAGGAGCGCATCGCCGTGCTGACCCGCAACCTGGAGCAGCCCAACCCGGACGATTCTTTTCGCTCGCTGGCCGAGCAGGTGCTGGAAGACGTGATCGTCGGCGGCTTCGGGGCCATTGAAGTCGTGGCCACGGGCGAACCGGCAAAGCCGCTGACGCTGTGGCCGGTCGATGGCGCGACCATACGGGTGCGGGCTGACTGGGACGGCCGGCCGGACTCGCCGCGTTACGTGCAGGAGACCGGACGCTTTGGCACCCAGGGACAGATCACGCTGCGCGACGATGAGCTGTCGTACGTGCGGCTGAACCCGCGCACTCATACTCCCTTCGGCCTGGGACGGCTGGAGGTGGCTTTCGAGACCATTCATCATTTCCTGGCGGCGCACCGCTATGCGGCGCGCATGGCCAGCAACTCGGTGGTGCAGTACGCGCTCTGGCTGCAGGGGCTGAACGCGCCCCAGCACGAGCGCCTGATCCGCTGGTGGCAGGACGAGATCGAGGGCACGGGCAAGGTCCCCATACTGTCGGCCGACAACAAGCCCGAGGTGCTGCGCTTTGGCGCCGGCACCGACGCCGACCTGCGGCTGCAGTGGCAGGAATTTCTCATCCGCGTGATCGCCGACGCCTTCGACCTGCCGCCGATGCTGCTGGGCCTGGAGTCGGACGTGAACCGCGCCACCGCCAGGGAGCTCAACCAGGTGGTCTTCCAGACCGCCATCGTGCCCACGGCGCGGCTGCTGGCCGAACATCTGACGCGCGACATTATCGCCAAAAAGCTGGGCTGGGACGACCTGGAGTTTGTCTTTACCGACCTGGAGGCGCCCGACGAGCTGGGCCTGGCGCAACTGGAGGAGATCCTGCTGCGCAATGGCGTGCTCACCATCGACGAAGCGCGCCGGCGCCGCGGACTGCCGCCGCTGGCGCCCGCACAGAAGCAGGAAGAGGCGCCGCTGGCAGGTAAGCCGGTTTCGTTTCCGCAAGTGATGGGCGCGGCAGAGGGCAGTGAGGCCGCAGGTTGCGCACCGAGCGAGTTGGAGGTGACCAGATGAACGTGGAGGCGCGGCAAGATTTCACCCGGGCCTGCGCGCCCGGCGCGCTTTTTCCGCGCGCCGGGGTGGCGCTGGAATCGATGGCGCTGGAGATGCCGGCGGTCGAGGGGCATCCCAACCGGGTACGCTTCCACGGGGTGCTGACCGTGGTGGATGCGCCCTCGGACAAGCCGCCGAGCGGCTCGCGCGGGCATCGCGTGCTGCTGACCGGCCGGGCGGTCGAGGAGGCGATTCCATCGCTGCTGGGCATGGCAGTGGACTACACGCCTTCACTCGACTGGCACGACGCCCGCGCCAAGATCGGCGTCATCACCTCGGCCGAGCTGGAGCCGCTTTCGCCCCAGCGAACGCCAGATCCCGGCGTGCGCCGCGTCTATCGCGGAGGCCGGGTTCTGCTCTTGCACAGCCGCAGGCAGCAACTGCAGGTGAGCGGATACCTCTTTGCCAAGGATTTTCCCGAGGTTGTCCGCCAGATGCAGGCCCGGGGCAGGAATGAGCTGGGCATGTCATACGAGATCGCGGACGTGCATGTGGCCGACGTCAACGCCCCGGTCTGGGAGGTGACGAAGTTCACCTTCACCGGGGCCGCGGTCTTGCAAAAGAGCAAAGCGGCCTATCAGAACACGTGGATCGAAGTTGAAGACAGTCCCAAAAACAGTTCTCAATTGCCGGTTCCCAGTTCCCAGTAACGGTTGGTTTCACGTTGCACGTTTCACGCCGGAGGCGCTGGAAGGTTGTAATCGTCCGGGTTTCGAATGCGCGAAACGTGAAACAGGAAAGGCGAAACCAACAACGAACGACTGGAACCCGGAAACCGAAGACCGGCTTTTCAGGGAGAAGGAAATGAAACATAACGAGGCCGCCGGCACAGCTCTGGCGGCAAGCACGGAGCGAATGGCAACGGCTGCCGAACAGTTGCACGCGCTGTTGGAAAAAATGGGGCAGCAGATGGAGGCGCTCAACCGCAAGGTGGACCGGATCGTGGCGGCCATTGACGAGGCTGCCGGGTCCACCACGGCAAGCGCCGCAATCGCGCTGGCTGGCACGGAAGCGCCGGGATGTGCGGCCAACGCCGATGCTGCGCCGGTTGTAGCGGAACCCGGCAAGGCAGGGACCGAAGCCACGCCGGGGACCCCTACCAGCGCCGAGAGTGCGCCTGTGGGGACAGACACGCAGGCAAAGCGCGTGCAGGAGCTGGAGAAGCAGAACGCGGAGCTGAAAGCGGCGGCGGAGCACGCCCGTCGCAAAACCCTTTCCGGCGCCACCCTGGCGCTGCTGGCCAAGAGCGGCGCCGACGACGGCCAGGCAATCGAGGGAGGAGCGCTGGAGCAGGCGCTGCGGTCACTCAGCGTGGAGCAGCGCATCGCGGTCAAAGCCGAGATGGCGCGCGCCGGGCTGCTGTAGCCCCACCCCGGCACACGCAATCATGAGCTCTCTTGAGAGCTTTTGCCCCTGGTGGTGTAAGCGGTCGTTTCACGTTGCACGTTGCACGTTTCACGTGGGGAACCCTGGAGCGTGCAAAGTTTTTCGTGTTGTGAAAGGTGAAACGGAAAACGTTTTGCCGGGTGGCGCTGCCGCGTAACCCCGGCAATCGAAAGTCAACACCTGAATTCAGCCCGCCGGCTTGGCCGCTGCGGGCTTTCCTTTTGAAAGGAAGAGAATGAACGCACAATTTGTCGACCTGCACGCCGCGGCCGATTTCATGGGCCCCGGCGCGGTGGAGGTAAACCGCTATCAGACGGAGATCTGCGATATTGTCCGCCGCCGGGGAGTGTTCGGGCAGCGGGTCAAGCAGGTGCCGGCGACGGGGCATCCGTCGCGTTACTTCGAGCAGACGGCGATCACCTCGCCTTCGGCCGCCAACGGCTTTGTCGATCCGCGCAACATCGTGGCCACGGTCGGCGCGCCCACGCGGGTGGAGCGTAGCGTACCGCTGAAGGCGCTGGTCTCGCAGATCAACTACAACCTGTTCGACATCGAGGTCGGCTCGCAGCAGAGCCAGTTCGCCTACCTGCAAGCCAAGGACCTGGCCGACTCCGTGGACGGCCTGATGCGCACCCACGACGTGGCCCTGTGGAACGGCAACGACACCTCGCTGAGCGCCTCCACTTCGCTGCAGTACTTCGGCGTCTGCGGCCAGATCCAGGCGGGCGGTAACGTCGCCACCATCGCCAACAACAGCAGCATCGTCGACGGGCTGAAGTCGACCATCGCCGAGATGGTGGCCAACTCCAACTTCGAGGTGCGCCCGACCGCCATCTACGCCAATCCCGTCCTGCTGGATCTGATCGACCGCGAGATGAAGGCGGAGTTCAACGTCGTGCTCTCCAGCAAGGAGATCACCAGCGGCTTGACGGTCAAGACGCTGTCCACCCAAGCCGGAGAGCTGCCGCTGATTCCGGAGTGGTGCCTGCCCTACACGGGGACGCCGGGCAGCGGTTCGGCGGTGCTGCCGGCCTACATCGTCAGCGAAGACCTGATCGAGTACCACTGGCTGACCGACGCCAACCCGCGCGTCTTCCAGTTGGGCCTGACCGGCATCCTCGCCCACCAGTTGATGGTGGTGAAGTTCGGCGCCGTCGTGGTCAAGGGCGCCAGCTACGCGCATTTCCTGGTGAACGTCAGCCGGTAAAAAACGCTTCGTTTCACGTTGCACGTTGCACGTTTCCCGCCGGGAAAGCTGGAGCGTGCAACGTCTCTGTTTTTCAGATCGTGAAACGAGAAACGTGAAACGAGAAACGCTAAGCAGCGGAGAACGCAATGGTTTATTTGAGCGCCTCGGAGTTTGAGAGCTATGGCGTGGATCTGGCCACGCCTCCGGCGCTGGTGGGAGCAGTGTCGGCGTTGATCGATGCCCACTGCCGGCGGCCAACCCTGGCCCCGGCGCAGTACACGGAGCGGCTGCGCCTGATGCCGGAGTCTAGCACGGTGCGGCTGACTTATCTGCCCTTGACGGCGATTGCGCCGGCAGCTTCGCCGATCGTCGCCGTCCGTGGCCGCTACGCGCAACCGAGACGCGGGGACGAACTGCCGCTGGTGCGCGAACCGCAGCAGGAACTGATGATCGAGATGGCAAACGTCTTCGGCTTGCCGGGACAGTGGGCCACGGTCTCAACCGCCGGATTGGATTTCGACGGCGATAGCGGCGAGGTCAGCTTGACCGGAGGCCTGCTGTGGCTGCCCTTCAACGAGCTGGAAATCACTTACACGGCCGGGCTGGCCGCGATCAGCGACGCCGTGAAGCACGCCTGCGCCGCGCTGATCCGCAACGCCCAGGCCACGCCGGCGCTGAACGTCCGCCTGGCCAGGCTTGACCAGATGCAGATCGAGTATTTCTCCAATTCGCTCATCGACGACAGCGTGCGCAAACTGCTGGCGCCCTACGTGGCGCAGAAGGTGGGTTGAGATGCCGGATTCCGGATGGGCGGGAGTGGCTACTCCGGCGCTGGCGGCGGCGCGGTGCGCGGAGTCGGTGCTGCGCGTGCTGGGTGCGGCCACGGTGCAATTCCGCTTTCCCCTGCAAGTTTCGGCCACGGCGGACGGAGCGCAACTGGGAACGCAGCCGCCGGCGATGGAGGAGGTCAACGTTTCGCCCGTGCTGGTGCGCAGGCCGCAGTCGCCGGCGTCATTCAAGAGCGGCTTCGAACTGGTGATCGCGGCCACAACCCTCGACCCGCTGGCGGAGTCGCGCGGCGCCAGCGATGTGACCGGGCTGATGGCGCTGGTCGATACCATCGGCTGGAACGGCCGCAGCTTCCGGGTGGGCAAGATTACCTCGGATCTGTTCGGCGGAAGCGAATACCTCTACCGCCTGCAGGTGACGGAGTAAGCCATGCAATTCGCCAAGGACAGCTTTTATATCGCCCTGCGCGACCGGCTGGCGGCGCTCAACCCGGCGCGCGTGGTGACCATCAATGGCAACCAGCGCCCCGGCATCCTGGTCTGCGAGAACGAGCGTCCCGGCCTGGACGCGCTGCTGACCGGCGTCTTCTGCCTGAACTGGGGCGACGAGTCGGCCATCGCCGCGCCTGGCGCGCAGCCGGAGCTGCGCACGCTGAGCTGCGCTATCGACTACCGCGTGCAAGGCAGCGACGATTACGACAACGCCGACCGCGGGCGGCAGTTGACCGCCATGGATTCGGAACTGCTCAGCATCTCTCTGCCGCCATCGGCGCCGAAATGCGACTACACGCAGACTCCGGCGGTGGCGCTGGGTACAACGATCTGCTGGACCAGGCCAAAGCTGGCGGCCGCGAAGAACGATGGCAAGCTGCTGACCCGCTCGGCAAGCCTCGAAATCTATTTCTTTCCGGAGGGCGCATGAGCACAAGCAGCCCCATTCGCGGCCTTATGCAGCCGGTGGGCGAAGGCGTGCGGGCATACTTTGCCCCGGTGGACCGCGGCAGCCATACGCCAAGCATATTCGACCCGGCCGCCGCTCCGGCCTTCGATCCCAACAATCCCGCAGCGCCATGGATTGACGCCGGTTGGGCCGACAAGTTCACCCGCACGCCGCAAACCAAGGTGGAGGCGGCGCGCCTGGGTCCGGCATCGGCAGTCAGCCGGCAGTTTCGCGTAAATCAGGGCGCGACCGTGGAGCTGGAGTTTCGCGAGTGGGGCAAGCTGCAGATGGCGCTGGCCGGCGGTGCGCAACATATGAACGTGCTGGCCGGAAGCGGCGCGCCGGGCGGAACAAGCTCCGGTTCCGGCGGAGCAGCGCAGCCGGCGATTGCCCTCCAGTCGGGATCGACCGCGCAAGAGCTGATGCTGGGCGCCGCTGCTTCCGGTTTCCAGGCCGGAGACATCGTCGCCGTCGACATCGATTACGCCCAGCAGACCGGCTACATCGGAACCGGCATTGCCGCGGCCTACGTGACCAGCGCGCAGGTGGCGAGCCTGCAGGCGGACTACATCCGCAGAGTCACCCTGAACGTGGCGCGAGTGGCCGCCGTTACCGATCACTCCTTGCAGCTCGAACGCCCGCTGCTCGGGGGCGCGCCGGCCACTGCGGCGCGGGTGCAGAAGGTGGTGGCCTTTGTGGACCGCGAAGGCGGCAACTTTTTCCAGGAGTGGTCGGCGCTTTTCGTGCTGCCCGAGAGCTCGGGCGGGAGAATTTGCTTCTACTACCCCCGCCTGCAGGCCGCCGGGTCGCCACGCGAAGGGACGGTCAAGCTGGGCGAGCCATTGCGCGCCACCACCTTGCACGCGCTGTTCGAGGCCATGGCCGCGGCGGATGCCAACGACGGAGAAATGGTCTATTGCTACCGCATTTACTTTCCTCCGGCAAGAGCGGCTCTCTATTAGAGCAGTTCCGCGGCCGGGGACGTTCATCATTTCGGATACAGCATCTCTGAAACTGCCCTAAGGAAGCGCATGATTCTGACCATCGACAATCTCGATACGAGCGGAGCGCTCGACTACAGCAGTTTTCTGGATGCGGCCCGGCTCGCCAAAATCACCAGGAGGCTAAACCGGCCCGCGGAAATGCAGGCGTGGCTGGCGGCCGGCCCCGACGGGTT
>JBEKQR010000021.1:0-19721 GCA_049519515.1 Candidatus Korobacteraceae bacterium | reverse complement strand
AAAGGATTCAGGGCTTTAGCCCCTGCGTTACTCGGTTGCCATAGAGAAAAGGAGCAGGGGCTGAAGCCCGCTTTTTCATGGTCTCCTGCGGCACGACTAAAGTCGTGCCCTGATACAAAACCCGAGTCGTGACTTGATACAAACCCTGTTTTTCGATGGAGCGGTTGGCCGGCGTGCGGTCCTGGCGGTTGCGTTTGGCTCTCGGGTTCGGCTTGGCCGTCGGCAGCAGGCGCCGGCCGACGCCCCCCGTCGGGCAGGATGTCGCGTCCGGTGGTGACCGGAAACAGATCGGCAGTCAGCTCGGGGCCGAGGCGGGCAATGACCTTTTCGCGCACCAGCTCGTCGCGCTGGGAGTGCTGGTTCAGCATCTCTGACATGAGCCCGCCGACCAGGAAAGAGTCCGCCGGCGTCCAGGGGCGTGGCGCGTAGCGCAGAACGCGGAATTCCAGCGGCAGCGAATCCGTGCGCGCGGCGAGGTAGGCATTCACGCCGCGGACGTAGGCCTCGAAATAGCCGCGCTCGCGGGACGGCAGCCGCGAGGCCGCGCCTTCAGCGGCCTGGCGCAGCCCAAGAATACGCTGCGCGATGTCCTGCTTTACGTAACCGCTTCCCAGCACTTCGGCGAGCTCGCCGGCGGCGAAGCGGCGCGTCATGTCCATTTGCCACAGCCTGTCCTGTGCGGTCACATATCCCTGGGCGAAGAACAGGTCGTCCAGAGAAGCAGCCGTAATCGCCGGAACCCCGTGCGCGTCCCTCAGCACGGTGACGGGCGAGCTCAGACCGGCAACATGGATCGTGCCGTCAAGCTGCGGCAGGGCGGCCAGGGCCGCATAGCGAAAACAGATGGCGACGATCGCCGGGAGCAGAAAAACGACCAGCAGGACGGCAACCCCGGCGAGCAGAAAACGCCGCTTGCGCAAGGAGCGCTTGGGGAGCGCCGTAGCTTCGAGAGCAGGAGATTCCATGGACCTGATTATTGAAGATTGAAGATTTCAGATTTTTGATTTCAGATTGAAAAACTATATTTCCCAGCTTAACTCTGAAAGCAGTTCAATCTTAAATCTTAAATCTTGCACTACCCGATTGGGGCCTGGGGAAGGAGCAAAGTGGTTGGGTGGCGGCAAGGGCCGGTGATATGCTCAATGTGAGCGCCGGAGACGGCCTTCCGGGCTGGTCCGGCGGGGTCCCCAACAAGCGCCGATGTTGCGCGTGTTGGGGTGCAGGCGGAAAGCATGCTGCAGAAACGTGTTGACGATCATGCGCCGGTATCGACGGAAACTCTGCGCGACGCCGCCGAGGTTTTTTACGCGCACCTGAAGCGGGTTGGCCTGAAACGCACCGCCCAGCGCGACCTGATCCTGCGCACCTTTCTGGCAACCCGCGACCACCTCTCGACCGAGGAGCTGCACCACCTGGTGCAGAGCCGCGATCCCCATGTCGGCTTTACCACGGTGTATCGCACGCTGAAGCTGCTCTCCGACTGCGGGCTGGCCAGCGCGGTCGCCTTCCAGGATGGAGTGGCGCGCTACGAGCACCAGCTTAACCGGCGCAATCACCATCACATGCTGTGCGTCGAGTGCGGGGCTTCGGTCGAGTTTTTTTCGCCCGAGATCGAAAAGGTGGAGCGGGAGATCGGCCGCAAGCATCGCTACGCTACCACCCGGCACACCTTTCAGATCTACGGCATTTGCGAGCAATGCCAGAACAAGGGCCGGCGCGTTATTTGAGGCGAAACGTAGCGCCGGCCTTCCATCCCAGCAAGCCAAAAGCAGGCTCGCTGGGGACCCCGGCCTAGAGGCCAGCGCTGCAAAGGAAACGGTTTTCTTAGGGGCCGCTGACAAATTTGATGGAGGGACTGGATGCCATACTGTAACGCTTGCGGCGAGCGCTTGCCGGAGAATGCCGCCTTCTGCCCGCAGTGCGGCTCGCCGGTAACCCGCCACGACGGCGCGGGATTCGGCTTCCAGACACCGCCTGCAAGCGACGCCGGCGCGGCAGGCGGGCCGGCAAGCGCCAACCTGGGAATCCCGGAAAACGTGGCTGGGATGCTGTGTTATATCTTTCCCGCGGCCATTGTATTCCTGCTGATTCAGCCCTATAACCGCAACCGCTTCATCCGCTTTCATGCCTTCCAGTCGATCCTGCTGACGCTTGCCTGGATTGTGCTGCACGGGGTGCTCGCCATCCCCTGGTTCGGATGGGTCCTCTGGCCGACGATGGAGCTGGCTTTCGTGATTGCCTGGGTGGTGCTGCTGATCAAGGCTTACAAAGGCGTAATGTTCAAGCTGCCGGCCATTGGCGACATCGCCGAGCAGCAGGCGGCCAAATAACGCAGTACCCGAGCGCCAACACGAGTCCAAGAACCCACATCTGCCAACTGCGGCAGATGTGGGGCACGCCCGAAGAATCCAGACTCGCGCCAAGACGTGGTAAATGGTGAGAATGCCTGTTTACAACAGTTACCTACCTCGCATTAGTTCCGTGTAGCCCGTGATTCAGGGGTTATGCGCCTCACGATTAGACCGACGGGATTGAATCCAGCCAGGCCATTGCTTCAAGCTGGGCAGCCACGGCATCCTGAATGTCCAGGACCGGATCGACGCGAAACTCAAATGCCGGATACGTGGAACTCATCTTGTGCATGGCAGCGAAATCGTCCGTCTCGACGAGCATGAAGCCGCCCCAATCGCCCGCTCGCACCAGAAAGTGGTGGACTTTCACGCTTTCCGGAATTTTCCACTCCTTGAACACGGCCATAATCCGTTTTTGTAAGCCCTCGTAATCTGCCGCTGATCCCATCGAACGTTCGTGCCACGTGATCATGTATTTCATTGCTCGGCTCCTGTTGTTGAGAAGCCTGTTGGATGTAAGCAGATGCATCGATATTGAGCCAAATCACGGATTGTCGGTAATTCGGAAGTTATCGTGAAGTCCAGTGGACAGCAAGTAACTGGCGATAAATCGCCTTATCACCAGTTTCCCTGGACGGCAGTTCCCGTTTCTTTAATCCGTCTAAAATCCCCTCTTGACATTATTGCCTCAAGATGTCATTCCTATTCGTTTTCGCATTGCGGCTATTTCGAGATCAATACCGGGAGAGCTGCCGGCCATATGCACCGCCCCAGCGGACACAAAAGCGTCTGCCGGGGACGCCGGCCGCGGCTACTCTCGGGAAAGGCAATGAGTGCGCATCCGGGTCTTTTACCATCACAAGTGTTTTGACGGCGCCAGCTCGGCTTCGTTGTTCGCGCGCTTTTACCGCGAGCGCATCCGCGCCAAGGCGGAGTTCGAATTTGTAGGCCTGGTCCACAGGGCGGGAGCGCTGTTCGACGAAAGCGAGTTTACCGGCGAGGAGAATGCCATAGTCGACTTCAAGTACTCGGCTTCTCCGAAAATTACCTGGTGGTTTGACCACCATCAGAGCGCCTTCCTCACCCCCGAGGATGCGGCCCAGTTCGAGCAGCAGCAGAGCAATACCAAGTTTTACGATCCGGACTTCAAGTCCTGCACCAAGCTGATCGCCACCGTGGCCGAGAACCGCTTTGGCTTCCACCTGGAACCGGTGGAGGAGCTGGTCAATTGGGCGGATATCATCGACGGGGCGCTTTACGACAGCGCCGAGGCGGCGGTGGCCATGCGCGAGCCGGCCATGCGGCTGACCATGGCCATCGAGGCCACGCAGGACTCCGGGTTTGTTCCACGGCTGATTCCGCTGCTGGCCAACCGCCCGCTGGCGGAGATCGCACAGGAGCCGTTCGTCGCCGCCGTGATTCCGCCGCTGCTGGAGCGCCACCAGCAGTCGATCGAGATACTCGGCCGCCATGCGCACAGCGCCGATGGAACCGTCTTCTTTGACGTTACGGGATACGACCTGGAAGGCTACAACAAGTTCATTCCGTATTACCTGCACCCGGAGTGCATTTACAGCGTGGGGCTGAGCCGAAGCAGCTTCCGGGTTAAAATCTCGGTCGGTTCGAACCCCTGGACGACGGCCAAAAACCTGGCCAACCTGGCGAGCATCTGCGAACGCTACGGCGGCGGCGGACACGCCCGGGTGGGCGCCATCTCCTTCCAGCCGGGAGAAGGAAAACGCGCGGCGGCAGCGGCAGCGGAGATCGTGAACGAGCTCCGCGCCTACGCCCGCGCGCATCACAGCTAGAGCCGTTTACGGAATAGTTGGCTTCCGGATAACCGTATCTGTTCTCGAGACGTCATGCTGAGGCCCGCCGGGTGCGGGCCGAAGCATCCCACTACTGCCGGTGGCAAAACGGAGTTGAAGATTTTTATAGGGAACTCCACACGGCGCGGAGCGGATTGACTGCATGGGGATGCTTCGCGTCTCCTGCGGAGCCGCTCCGTCGAAAACGTAGCGCTGGCCTCCAGGCCGGCTGTAGGTGCGGACGTCTCGTACGCACCATGCGGATACGGCGGGCGTGGACGCCCCCCGGACAGCCGGTCTGGAGACCAGCGCTACATTTCATGATCGTGGGTGGGCCGCAGGCCCATGTGGCACTCAGCATGACAACCAAAACACGGCTACACCAAACTAATTTGCTCTGAGCCATTTAAGATTTTTCATTCTGTGTGATGAAACCCGGGCCGTCAGGCGTAGGAGCAATGATTCAATCTGAAATCAAAAATCTGAAATCTTAAATGCAAGCAGAAATGTCCGGGGCACACTTTGCCCCGGATATTTTCGTCTGTACTGATAAGTTTTAGCGCGTTATCAGCGCGGGAGCCGCGGAAGTCTGACGCCCGCCTGCGCCGCAGGGAGGGACTTACTGGAGACGAGCAGGTATGCCGCTATCAGCAATCGCTTCCCAATACCGCCGGTAGCTTTCAGACATCTGCTTCAGGGTCCTCATGAAGAAGCCCTCGCGGTCCTCGGTCTCAGGTTTGACGTTTTCGATTTCACCCAGAGTGAGCTGGGCGGCGAGTGGAGTTCCAAAATATTTGATATCGCAAGTCATGATCTTTCTGACCTCCTGCTATGTAGATGTCGCAGGACTTCTTGCGATGCAAAAACCAGAGCAAACAGTAGAGAAAAGTGGCGCGAAGCTGCGAAGGCAGCGCTATTCACGAAAATTTTATGAATCCGCGCCTGAAGGCGCGGGCTTCCACCAGAGACGCCTTCGCAAAAACGAATTATCTAGCTGCCTTCGGTCGGCGCTTTGGAGCCGCGCATGAGCTTGAGCGCGGCCATCAGCGTGCGCTCGAAGCGTTCCCGCTCCTGCTTGGCTTGCTCCGGCGTCCACTTCCAGAAGCCGCGGCCGGTCTTCAACCCGAGACGTCCTTCGGCTACTACCTCTTTCAACACACGGCTTGGTTCGACATTATTCGAAAGCGAAGGATAGATGGAACGGGCGGCGGAGAGGTTTACCTCGAGTCCGGAAATTTCCTTTTGCAGGATTGGCCCGGCGGCCACGTAACGGAAGCCGAAGCCGTAACGCACAGCCACGTCGACATCTTCGGGCGTGCCCAAGCCTTCCTCGATGGCAGCGTAGGCTTCGCGCATGAGAGCGTGCTGGATGCGGTTGGCGAGGAAGCCGGGAGCGTCGCGGTTCACCCGCACCGGCATGCGTCCGACGGATTTCATGATGCCGTAGAGTGTGTCGACGGCGGAGGCGTCGGTGTGCTCTCCGCGAACGACCTCTACCAGCGGGACCAGGTGCGCCGGAGCGAAGAAGTGCAGATTAGCCATGCGGCTGCGCGTCCGGCAGTGGCCGGCGATGTCGGTGATGCGATAGCCCGAGGCATTAGAGCCGATGGGGATGCCGGCCGGAACCAAGCGGTCCAGCTCGGAGAAAATCTGGCGCTTCAGCTCAAGCCTCTCCGGCGCCGCTTCCAGCACCAGGCGGACGTTGGTCCAGTCAAGCTCGGAGGGAGTCTGCGCCAGGCGGAGATGCTCGGGGGTGAACGTTCCCTCAAGTTGCGCGACCGAAGCGCGCACCCGCTGGCGGCGCGCCTCCCAGTTGGGCGTATCAGGCTCGGCCGCCTGCACCTGCCAGCCAGCCGCCAGGAAAATGGCAGCCACATCGCATCCCATCAGGCCGCAACCAACAATGGCAATCGCATCTGTGCTCATTGGGATTTTGAACTCCTTGGAACAAGATTTTTCTCAGCTTTTACTGCAACATTACACCGCCGCGGGCAATGGCTCCAGCCCTTCCAGCCCATCCCGCAAAGCGGGACAAGAACGGGGCTTGCTGGGGACCCCGGTAACGCGCCGGGTTCAGGTAACAGCTCTGCCGGAAGCGTCATCATACTCCCAGGGGAGCGAAACATTGCAGCACGGCTGGCCTGGAGGCCAGCGCTACATCACGGCCATTTGCTCCAGAGGCAGCGACATCGGTAGACTGCGGACTGTCTGCGATCGGTGCCCCTTCAAAGAACAGGCGTGCTCCGCACGCCCGCCCGGCCGGGGCCGACTGTGCCTACGCTGGGAATGAGGACGCTGATTGGAGTCCTCGGCGGCGGGGCCGCTATGTTCGTTTGTAACAAAAAGGAGCCCGCCGGCGAGGGCGCCGGCGCTACGGCATCAGGAGAGGCGATTGAGCGAGACAGATCTTAACGCGGTGGGGACGAATGCGGACAGCGCTGCTTCCGCCGCGGATACGGTGCGGCGGCAAAAGACCCTGCTTGGCCATCCCGTGGGGCTGTTCGTGCTGTTCTTCACCGAGATGTGGGAGCGCTTCTCCTACTACGGCATGCGCGCCCTGCTGGTGCTGTACATGGTGGATTACCTGATTCAGCGGGCGCAGACGGGCAGCGCGCACGTCTTCGGCTTCGCCATGCTGCAGCATGCGATCGAGTCGGTCTTCGGCCCGATGAAGATCCAGCCGCTGTCGTCGGAGATTTACGGGCTCTATACCGGCTTCGTTTATCTGACGCCATTTTTTGGCGGAATCCTGGCCGACCGGGTGCTGGGGCAGCGCAAAACGGTGGTGGTGGGCGGAGTGCTGATGGCCATCGGGCATTTTCTGATGGCCATCGAGTCAATGTTCCTGGTGGCCCTGCTGTTCCTCATCCTGGGGAACGGCTGCTTCAAGCCCAACATCTCGACCCAGGTGGGCAGCCTGTATCCGCCGGACGATCCGCGCCGCGACCGCGCCTTCACCATCTTTTACATGGGGATCAACCTGGGCGCGTTCTTCTCGCCGCTGGTGTGCGGGACGCTGGGACAGGTTTACGGCTGGCACTATGGATTCGCCGCCGCCGGCGTGGGCATGGTCGCCGGGCTGACGCTCTACCTGTGGGGCGGGAAATACCTGGCGGAAGACCAGCTAACGCGCACGCACAAAGCCCACATGGAACACGCCAAGCTCACGCCCGGGGAGTGGAAGGCCATCGCCGGGCTGGTGGTTCTCTGCCTGCTGAACGTGATTTTCTGGGGTGTGTACGAGCAGCAGGGCAACACCATACAGTTGTTTGCCGACCGCAACACGGACTGGCACATCTTCGGCTGGGAACTGCCTTCGACCTGGTTCCAGGCCGTCAACCCGATGTTCATTTTCCTGCTGACGCCGTTGATAAATCTGTTTTGGGGATGGCAGTCGGAGCGAAAGAAGGAGCCGTCGAGCGTCAGCAAGATGGCCCTCGGCTGCCTGCTGCTGGGGCTGTCTTTCCTGCCGCTGATGTACATTACCGCGGGACTGGGGCCGGCGCAGAGAATCAGCTTCCTGTGGCTGGTGGGCGGAACGTTCATCTACACGGTTGGGGAGCTGTACCTGTCGCCCATAGGGCTCTCGCTGGTCACCAAGGTCGCGCCGGTGCGGCTGGTGAGCATGCTGATGGGAATGTGGTTCCTGTCGAGCTTCTTCGGGAATTTTCTCTCGGGATACCTGGGAACCTATTACGAAAAGATGTCACGCCAGTCTTTTTTCCTGTTCCTGGCAGTGCTTGGGTTTGCCGCGGGAGCGGCCATCTTCGCCTTGGCTAAGCCGCTGAAGAACGCGATAGGGCATAACGTCTAAGCGGCGGCGTAGCGGAAGGAGCCGGTAGCCAGGTTTACCTCGATGCGGTCCGGTTGCGGTTCTGCCTTGATGTTGTCGAGCCGCTCGAACAACTGCCCGATCATGCCCTGCAGGACGGGATCGGTGGAGATGGCGAGATAGCGAATCAGGCGCTCGGTTTGTTCTCCCACCGAATGCTTCTCGGTCTCCAGGCGGGAGACGTGCTCCTTGGTTAGGCCGAGCTTTTTTCCGAATTGCTCGCCGGTCAGGCCAATGTACTTGCGCAGGTAGCGAATTTCCTTGCCGGTCAAGGCGGAAGGTTTGAGCACGACGGCGGAGGCAATGACCCGCATCAACTCGTTGATCTTGGTGAGCACGGGCGTCAGGCTGCCGCACTTGCGGCAGCGGAGAAGCTTCACGCCGCGCAGCGTGACATTGTCCAGGCCGCTCTCCAGGAAGAGGTAATCACCGCGAAAGGCGGTGACCTGCCCCCCACATTGGCAGACGTTCTGCATACCACTCCTGTCTTTTCACGGGCTCAAGGCCCTTCGTTCGAGATACTGAGAATCAGGACGCCGTCGATTTCAACGAAGGTAAAAACAATGCTCAACTCGTTGCTATCCACGGTCTTGCCCTGCACGGTGAAACGCCACTGCCCGATCTTGGCATCAAACTCCGGTTCAGCATATATCATGCCATGCCGCAAGACGTGCAAGGCATCGCTGAGATCGATATGCAGTTCGCGGAGCCGCGCCCAAACCAGAGGATGTAGCCGGTATTCGTCGTGATCCAGGCAGCCGCGAAGCCGCTGTTTTGTGAATGGCCTGCCAGTGCTCATTTAGTTGATAAATTATCAACCAGGATATGGCGCTTGTCAAATCCCTGTCTTTGGGCGTCGGGCGCGTGCGGAGGAGCTTCGCCGGCAAGCGGCGAAGGGCCTGTAGAGCAGTATTTCGGCCAGGCGGGGGTGGCGCATTGCCGCAGGCAGACGAGAAACAGGCACCAGCTTAGCGGGGTGTATCACGATGTTGTGCGCTAAGACGTAAATCACACATAGGTATGACGCCCATCACAGCCAAAAGTGCCCTGGAACGGCAAAGTGTTAGATACGCAGTACTTCTTGTGTGGGGAAGGGTCTTTCTTTCACCGGGTCTGGACGCGTGGCCATGTGGGGTGGCACGTAAACTCGTAAATGGCAGGGCCGTACCGGCTTCTGGAAAAAGATCCTTTTCGGGAAAGTCAACTTCGCGAAAGTCCCGGCAACGGGAAGTGTAAGAAGAGGAGCACTTATGCCCGACAATACTTTGACGGTGGTCGATAATCGGACCGGCAAGAGCTACAACATCCCGATCACGAACGACACTGTTCGCGCCATGGACCTGCGCCAGATCAAGGTAGACGCCGAGGATTTCGGCATGATGACCTACGATCCGGCCTTTATGAACACCGCCTGCTGCGAAAGCACCATCACATATATCGACGGCGACAAGGGAATCCTTCGCTATCGCGGGTACGACATCGAGGACCTGGCCGCGAATTGCAACTTCACCCAGGTGGCATACCTGCTGGTTTACGGAGAACTGCCCACGCCAGAGCAGGAAGCGCAGTGGATGCACGAGATCCGCTACCGCATGTCGATCTTCGAGAACATAAAGAAGTTCCTGGACGGGTTCCGCTACGACGCGCACCCCATGGGAATGCTGGTGAGCACGGTGGCCGCGCTCTCGACTTTCTACCCTGACGCCAAGCAGGTTCGCAATCCCCAGGCGCGCATGGCTTCGATTTACCGGCTGATCGGCAAGATGCCGATCATCGCCGCCTATGCCTATCGCCACCGCAACGGGCTGCCGTACGTCTATCCCGAACCGGAGATGCCTTACGCGCAGAACTTCCTTAACATGTTGTATAGCCGCAGCCAGAAGAGCCACCTGGTTCATCCGGTGCTGGCCAAGGCGTTGGACGTTCTCTTTATCCTGCACGCCGACCACGAGCAGAACTGCTCCACCAGCGCCATGCGCGTGGTGGGCAGCTCCGAGGCTGATCCCTTCCTGGCGACGGCGGGAGCGGCGGCGGCCCTGGCCGGCCCGCTGCACGGCGGCGCCAATGAGGCCGTGCTGAGAATGCTGGACAAGATCGGCAGCCGGGAAAACATTCCGGCCTTCGTGCAGGGAGTGAAGGAAGGCAAGCAGAAGCTGATGGGCTTCGGCCATCGCGTCTATAAGAACTATGATCCGCGCGCGCGGCTGATCAAGGGGGTGGCCGAGCAGGTCTTCGAGGTCACCGGACGCAATCCCAAGATCGACATGGCGATGGAGCTGGAGAAGATCGCGCTCAACGACGATTACTTCGTAAAGCGCAAGCTGTACCCGAACGTGGACTTCTACTCCGGCATCATCTACGAAGCCATGGGCTTCGACTCGGAGATGTTCACCGTGCTGTTCGCCATTCCGCGCACTGCCGGCTGGCTGGCGCAATGGCAGGAGCTGATCACCGACGCGGAGCAGAAAATCAGCCGTCCGCGCCAGGTTTACAAGGGCATGGCCCGGCGTCCGCTGGCAAAAGCGGAGGCTGCCAGCGCCCGCTAGGCGTGTAATTCGTCCTTCAGTAAGAACACGGAAACCCCGCTGCGGCGGGGTTTTCCTGTCAGTCGGTGAAGTTGGGCAGGAGGTCTTCCGACCAGGCGTCCTCGACTCCGGGCTTACTCTGCGACGGCGGCGACGAAAGCGACGGCGCTTGATGCTTGCGAAAGTCTCCATTTCCGGCGCTGGCCGCCGCTTTGAAGTATCCGGGGCCAGGCATGCGCAACGTGGGCAGCGGGTCAGGGCGCTTGGGCTTTGCCTCCGCGTTGGCTTTCACGGCATTGGCGAGGCGCAGAATGGCCTCATAACAGATTGGGCAAAGAGCCAGTCCTTCAAGTGCGTCATCGTTCCGACAGAGGTCACATAACATTGCTATAGCCTTCCGGGCTGCCGGGCCGGCGGCAGACACAGCTCATCCTGCCGAAGACCAGGACTAGTACACTGGGCTGATCTAGCTTCCTGACTACTGCTTATGCAATTTGGCCGCAAATGAAGCCGGCCTCTGGATTCCTTGAAAACAGGGGAGTTAGCTCTCTGCGCGAAGATTGGCGAGGAAAAGATTGCTGCAATTTGCTAATAATGCATGCATTTTGCAGCAGTGAAGATGCAACGCTCTGGCGGGTACGCGGGCAGGACGCCTAAGACAATCACATGATAGCTGTATAGGTGGAAGCACCAGGGCACGGCATGCGTGAGAATCCATGCGTCGCCCCTACGGGGCTCGAATTCCTAATTCGCCGTCCCAGCGCTGAAGTGCTGGGCTAACGAACATTGCCGCTACGCGGCGTCGAGGTTGGCGGCTAATACCGGCTTTGGAATTTCTCTATTTCTTTTCTTCGTGGTACTCGGCTTCGGTGTTGATCGACCAGATGTTTTCCTTGTCCGTGCGCCCGGCGAGAATGTTATCCACGGCGGTCATGGCGGTCAGCATGGAATGGTCCTGGTTGTTGTACTTGTGCATGCCGTTGCGGCCCACCAGGAAGAGGTTCTCAAAGCCGTCCAGGTAGCGGCGTGCTTCCTCGAAGCGCTCATAGGTGCCGAAGTAGGCGGGATAGGTTCTCGGCATGCGCGCCACGGTGAAGTCGAGGACATCCTCTTTGTTTATGATCTCGATTCTGTCCAGCTCTTCGATGGCTAGGCGGCCCATCTCCTCATCGGACTTGCGCCAGAGCTCGTCGGAGCGGTAGCAGAAGTACTCGGCGCCGATCCAGATTTTGGCGGGATCGGAGACGAGATAGGGACTCCAGTTATTGAAGATCTGCAGGCGGCCCACGAGAACGTCCGGCTCCTGAACGTAAATCCAGTTGTCGCTGATGAGCTTTTGCAAGCGGTCGCCGCGATCGTGAATTCGAAGCTTATTGAGCAGTAGTCCAACGGTGATGAAATCGCGGTACTGAAGGCCCTCGGCGATCTCGCGAATGTTGGCCGGCACCTCCGCCCGCAGGGCCCGCACCAGCTCCTGGACGGAGGTGGTGGAAAAGAAATATTCGCCGGCAAAGCGCCTCGGCCGGCCGTCGGCGTCTTTGCCGGTGACCGCCGCCACGCGGCCATCGGCAACCTCGATGCCGGTCACCTCGAAGCGGGTGACGACCTGGCCGCCGGCCCGGGTGATCTTGCCGGCCACGTGCTCCCACATCTGGCCGGGGCCGAACTTGGGATAGAGAAACTGCTCGATCAGCGAAGTTTCCGTGCCCTTCTGGGCAATGTCCTTGTTGCCTCCGGCAATCTGCTTGACGAAGTGGGCGATGGCCTTGCGGATGGAAAGTCCCTTGATGCGCTGGGCTCCCCATTCGGCGCTGATCTGGTCGCAGGCTACGCCCCAGACTTTCTCGGTGTAGGACTTGAAGAAGGTCAGATACAGTTCGTGGCCGAAGCGGTTGATGAAAAACTGTTCCAGGTTGCGCGGCTCGCGGATGGGGAAAAGAACGCTGCGCAGGTAGCTGACGCCGATGCGCAGGGTGCGGCGCGCGCCCAGGTTGCGCAGCGTGTCGGGCGTGAGCTGGATGGGGTAGTTGAAGAAGCGGCGCAGGAAATAGATGCGCGACTTGCGCGAACGGACCAGCATGCGGTCGTCGGCGCGCTCCGCTTCGCCATCGCGGGCGATGGGCAACTGCGCCAGCCACCAATTCATGACGCGGTCGCTCTTGGAGAAAAAGCGGTGTCCGCCCAGGTCCATGCGGTTGCCGCGGTACTGTATGGTGCGCGAGATGCCGCCGAGATAGGCGTCGCGCTCCAGCACAATGGGACGAATGCCGGCCCGCGTAAGCAGCTCGTAGGCGGCCGTCAGACCCGCGGGTCCGGCGCCGATTATGACCGCCGTTTTGGTCAAGTCTGGTGGCAAATCCATGCCTTAATTTTCAGATTTTTCAGCCTTCCCGTGTTGCGTTTGCAGGGGTGGTATTAGCGCGCCGCGGAACTGGGGCACCCTTCAAATCGATCCAATACCAGCACCCTCGATTATTGTCATAGATCAGGCCATGCCCAATAGATAACTGGGGTAACTGACGAAAAACCCCACCCTGGCCGCAAAACCGGCAACGAGGTAGGGCCCCACCCCAATCGCTGCACAAAAAAACGCGATGAGGATGGGTGTAACTGCCTCTTAGCCACATCATCTAGCGATACAGCGTGAATTCGACTCTCGGTCGCGGCCGACATTCACCTTCGTTCACGAACCCCCGGATGCCTTTTTCGATTTTAGATGCTGCCCTGGGAGCACTTCGTAGAACTTGGGCGTGGGTAGGCCATTAAACAGTGGTTTTACGCGCTTGCCAGCGTCATCATGGATGGAACTGCTATGCATCGCCTGGAACGCGGCTTGAGATTCAAATTCAACTATAGCCGCATAGTTTCCGCCTTCCAGAGGCTTTAGAAGCCTTCTGCTGATGAACCCCTCGAAGTTGGAGAATACCTGATTTGACCAGGCAAACCATTGTTGAAACTCAGCCTCCTTGCCGTCCTTGATCGGCGGAAAAGAAATAATCACTACAAACATAAGTCGCCTCCAAACCTTTCGATTCTACAGTGGACAGACTGCCGGAACACGGCAGGAGGAAGAGCGATAGACATATGAAAATTGAGTGAATCTGAAATCGCACCATCCTGCAGCTGTCCAGCCTGGCTATGATGAATCACAATTCACATGCGGGGCGATGACTTTTGTCACCAGAGTTCCAGCTCGGGCACATTACTGTTTTCCGCTGCTGGGTCGCCGTTGCCAATCGCAGCAATACTCGGGCGCATAAGCATCACACCATGCCCGCCGTGGTTCGGAGCCGGTGGACATGGCTGATGCACTTTGCTAGTTAGCTGGCGACCGCGCTCACCTCATAATAGGAGTACCACGGGGTTGCGGCCTTCAGGCTGTTGTTTACGTTCTCGATGTTTTTCACGCCCTCGGTTTTCAGCCACTCACGGAAGGCCTGCACGCCCTTCTCCGCGTAAATGGGTATGCCATCCTTCCAGGTGGCGCGGCCGCAGAGCACGCCGTTGAATTTCACCCTGGACTCGGCCGCCAAGGCGAGCGACTCGTTGAACTCGGCATTGCTGACCCCGGCCGAGAGGTAAATGAACGGCTTGGTGGCGACGGCGGCGGCGTCGAGGAACAACTGCATGGCTTCCTTGCGGCTGTAGGCTTTGTGGCCGCCGAAAGACTTGGCGCCTTCGACGAACTTCATGTTGACGGGCACTTCCACCTTCAATACGTCAACCCCGTACTTGGCCTGGGTGAACTCGGCCATTGATCCCTTTACGACCTGCGGCTTCTTCTTCGCAAAATCCAATCCCTTCTCGTCCGCGCCCTCTTCATAGCCGACAAGCTCCAGGAAAAACGGAATGTCGTTGGCCCGGCACTCGTCGCCGATGCGCTCCACCCAGGCGTGCTTGCGGTCATTGATGTCCTTGGGATCGAAAGGGGTGTAATAGAGCAGCACCTTGACGCAGTCGGCGCCGGCCTGCTTGAGGCGCTGCACCGACCAGTGATCGAGCAGGTCCGGCAGGCGGCCCGGCCCGGTCTTGTCATATCCGGTTTTTTCGTAGGCAAGCAGCAGGCCGGCGTTCTTGGCGCGGCGACGCGCGGCAGGCAGACCCCACTCCGGGTCCAGGAGAATGGCGCTGGCATGAGGAGTAAGGATTTCCGCCACCGCCGACTTGAATTCTTCCAGCTCTTGACTGCCGGCATTGGGACCGAGCGCCTTCTTCAGGGAGCCGCGCTGGTCCATGGCGGCGGCGGCAATTACGCCGCGTTGGTTCGAAACTGCCTTGAGACCGGCGAGTTTTCCGGGCGTAAGCTTCACGGCAAACCTCCTGGTGGATTTTTCGCTGATGTAAGTCCGGGGATGGCAGAATAGCTGCGCTATCTGCACAACAAATGACTATTTTAATACTTCTACGGCGAGCGGGACGGGAAGGGATGAAGTTTCAAGGTTTCAGAGTTTCAAAGTTTCAGGACCACGAGCTGAAACTTTGAAACCTTGAAACCTTCTCTTGCGGTTCAGCTTGCCCGCCGCGGCACGATTTCTTCATTGCTGATGAAGAACTGCGCCGAACACGTCTCCGAGCCGCAGATGACCGGAATCAACCCGGCAATCTGCTTGTGGGTAATCAGCCCGAGCGTGCCACAGGCAGGACACGCCAGCACCGCCCAGAAGGGATCGTGCGTTTCCCCGGTCTCGCCCGCGTTCTCGAGAATGAAGACGGTTCCGGGCTGCATCTGTTCCGGGATCCATTCATTCAAGATGTTGATTTCGGCGACCATGTAGCCTCCCCACTCTGTTTCTTGCCTTAGCAAAACGTTTCCTTCTTCGTCTTTTCCTTAACCCCCGCCGCCACCGGCAAGGTTTCAAAGTTTCAGCATGTATTCCTTGAAACCTTGAAACTCTGAAACCTGCAACCTCACTGTCCCGCTGCGCGCGCCAGCGCCGGATTTCGCGCCCGCGCGGTCCTGGCAACGGCACGCCTGCCTTTTTCGGCCTGGGCGCCCGCAGCTTTGCTGTTGATGCGTATGCCCGCCTGCAGACGCCGCACAGTGTCGCTCAGGCAAACCGCCAGCAGAGGCTGTCGCGCGTTCCTTAGCACATCAATAATGCTGTCCGGTGAAACCTTGATGAAAATACTGTTGCCGTCGGTCAAGAGATGGATTCGGGCGTTGGCGCGGGCCGATTCGTAGAGGCGCTTGCCGAACTCCTGCTGCAGGAAATGGATTACCCGGCGCACGCGCTGCAGGCTGAAGCCGCGCTGGCGCAATTCGCAAATGACGGCAATTTCGGCCACGTCTTCGCGGGAGTAGAGGCGGCGATGGCCCTGGCGATGAGGCATCACGATTCCGCGTTCATCCCACCACTGCAACTGGCGCGGGGTGATGCCGGTGAGGGCGACGACCTGGGCGGATGTGAGGCTGGTACCCATTTCCCTCCGTCCCGCCAATCAAACATTTCACCAAGGAAATGTTTGAAACATAATGATATTTGAATGATTGCTTGTCAAGCGAAGTTGCCGGAGGATACATAAAAGATTAACCACGGAGGGGTAGAGGGGTGCGGAGGAATGTCTAAAGCGGAATATGACTCGGGAATTCATCCGATGTTCAGAGTCTGTTTAAGAAACGACTCTTTGAAAGGGCTACCGGCCCGGCTGAAGCCGGGCCCCTTCAAAGCACGGGCGGGTGGACCATTCAAGCCTCTTTTGCTTGAAGTGGGGATTTCGGCGGATTCGCGAAAGCCGTAGGGCACATCAACGCTTTATGCCGTTTGATCTCTGTGCTCCTCTGCGCACTCCGTGGTTAGTTCAATCGCCGCCGCCGACGAAGTGCACGATCTCCAGCTTGTCGCCGTCCCGCAGGGCCGCCTTGGCCCACTCGGCGCGGGGAACGATCTCGCGGTTCAGCTCCACCGCCACCCGGTCGGTCTTGATTCCGAGCTGCTCGACCAGGGCGGAAACCGTCGGCGCCTCGAGCTGGCGCTCTTCGCCGTTGATGATCAATCGCATGAGGCTAATGTACCAACCGGCGCGCGCCTTGCGCCACTGCGTATGAAGAAGAGAAGCGGGATGACACAATTTCAATATTACAATCGCACAACGGCAAATCGCTCCAGAGCCATTAGCTTCATCTAAAAGCCCCACACAAACAAAGGCCGGCGATTATCAGCGGTGAGGTCGTTCCCACCGGTCGTCCCGGCGGAAGAAAACAGCAATCGACGAAATCCGGTCGTTCCAGTTCCTCCGGGGGTCTTCGACGAGAGACACCGCCCTAAGGTCCACAACGTCACTGAAAAACACCGCGGTCGGGGCGGCAAAGTTTGCGCCGTTGAATACCCGCGCACCCGCGCCGCCGAATACGCGAATGGAGGAAATCTTATCGTTGAAACCGCTGGGCAGGGCCGGCTCCTGCTCCCCGGCTCGCATGCAGAAGAAATATCCTGAGAAGCTAGGTTCTCTGTAGAAGCATGCTCCGGCCCGCGGCGGCTTCGGATGCCCCCAACGAAGTTGCGCTTCTGCGGCAATAGAAAACACACAGATCCACAGAAGTGCTATAGCCATAACACGGCCAAATTTCATTGTCCTCTCCTTAATTACAGCAATTTCTTTTGAGCTTCGGCTAGCTCGCATTGTACCGCTCGCGGGCGAGTTGGCATACCAAAGCTGTAGTGCCGTTGAAAAACGGACGGTGCCGATGAGAAGTAGAGAATTGCGGTAGCGGAAAAAAATGAGCAGGCCGCCGTGGTGTTGACTGGACACCGGGGCTAATGGCGGCCTGCTGCCTGAGAGGAACCTAGCGAGCTGCGCTTGTCCGGTTGGAGGGCTGCTCGCCTTGAACGTTGGTCATCAGCCGGACATCGACGCGGCGATTCTCGGCGCGGCCCCGGGGGGTCGAGTTCCTAGCCTCGGGGCGGTCCTTGCCCAATCCGATGACGTAAATCTTGTGCGGCGGCACGTTGTAGTTGTGCGCCAGGTACTGAATGACAGCCGATGCGCGCCGCTGGCTGAGTTCGTAGTTGTATTGCGCATTGCCGACCGAATCGGTATTGCCTTCGATCTGCAGGATGTAGCCCTTGGCGTTCGGAATCCGGCTGGCGATCTCGTCCAGGTGGCGCTGGTCTTCGTGCCGCAGGTCGGCCTTGTTGAAGGCGAAGTGGACGGAGATTTCAGCCACGGGCTTGTAATTATCGAAGTTGGCGACCCGCTCGGCCAGAGAGTTGGTTCCGTTCAGGGCGTTGGCGGCCAGCTGCTGCGCCTGGTCCGCCTGTTGTCCGGCGCTGAGGGCGCGCTGGTCAGCCTGTGCCGCCGTGCTCTTGGCGCCCTGGATGTCCTGCTGGGCGCGGCCGTCGAGCGAACGAATGTCGCGGGTGGTCTGCGCGGTCAGGTCGTCCAGTTCATTGACTTTGTTGATCACCGGCGCGCTCTCGCGCACAACGGTCTTCTTGGTGGCGCAGCCGGCGGCAAAAGCCAGGCAGACAAGAATGCCAATTACAGCAACCCGCTTCATCAAATCAGGCCTCCCGAAAATGGACCGAAGCAGCTCGGCCCGGCGCAGGGCAGGAATGCAAGCCTGCTGCCAATCGAGGGGTTCTGGTAAGTTATTGAGGGACAGCTAGTTGACGAAAATCGACTGCCCGGTTTCTGCTTCGTCCAGGCCGGCGGCAAGGCAATCCTGGGCTGGGGAGTAAAATTTTTACAGAGCGTTAGATCAAGTAGCGCCAGGCCCCTGCCTGGGGCGGGCCCGCCGGCCAGGGGGCCGGCGCTACAGTGTTTATGCCCACGTAATATTCCTTTGGACTCACACAGATGGATCTGCACGAGAAAATTCGCACCCTGCCCGGCGATCCCGGCGTGTATCTCTACAAGAACGCCGAGGGCGAGGTCATTTATGTGGGCAAGGCCAAGAACCTGCGGGCCAGGGTGCGCTCATATTTTCTCGAGGCCGCGGTGGAGAACGCCAAGACCGGCAGCCTGCTGCGCGAGGCCGCCGACGTCGAGTACATAGTGGTGGCAAACGAGGGTGAGGCGCTGGCGCTCGAGAACAACCTCATCAAGCAGAAGAAGCCGCGCTACAACATCCTGCTGCGCGACGACAAGAGCTATCCTTACGTCAAGCTCACCTCGGGCGAGCGCTTTCCGCGGGTGTATGTCACGCGCCGGCTGCGGCGCGACGGCTCGACCTACTACGGTCCCTACTTCCCGGCGAACCTGGCCTACCGCATCGTTGACCTGATCCACCGGCATTTCCTGGTGCCATCCTGCAAGGTCGATCTCACGCGCGACCACGCGCGGCCCTGCCTGCAGTATTACATCCGGCGCTGCCTGGGGCCGTGCGTTTCCGGGCTGACCACGCCTGAGGCCTACGCCGAGGCGGTGAACGACGTGCGCATGTTCCTGGAAGGCCGCCAGTCTGACCTGTCGCGCTCGCTGCGCCAGCGCATGCAACGCGCGTCCGAGGCGGAGCAGTACGAGCTGGCGGCCAAGTATCGCGACCTGATCACCACGGTGGAGCAACTGCAGGAAAAGCAACGCATGGCAGCCGCCGAAGGCGACGACGCCGACGTGATCAACTTCCACTACGAAAACCACATGCTGGCCGTCAACCTCTTTCACATGCGCGGCGGCAAGGTGCTAGACAGGCGCGAGTTCTTCTGGGAGGACCTTCCACCCCAGCAGACCCAAGAGCGGGGTCTGCCGGGGACCCCGGTGGGAGATTTGGAATTGGCGGCGTCCGCCGGCGGGGACGGCAACGCCGCAACCGCGGCAGGCTTTGCCACGGGCGAGTTCTTCAGCGCCCTGCTCAAGCAGCTCTACCTGGATCAGCAGTACGTGCCGCGGTTCATCTACGTGCCGGTCGAGTTCGAGGACCGCGAGGCGCTGGCCGAACTGCTGGGGCAGAAACGCGGGGCGCGCGTCCACATCGAAGCGCCGCGGCGCGGGGAGAAGCGTTCGCTGCTGGACCTGGTGGGCAACAACGCCCGCCAGTCTTACGACCAGCGTTTCCGCGTGCTCAAGCCGCGCCAGGAGGTGCTGAGCAGCGCCGTGCAGGAGGCCTTCAGCCTGGCCGAGCTGCCGGAGCGCATCGAGTGCTTTGACATCTCGCACATACAGGGCGCCGAGACCGTAGCCTCGATGGTGGTCTGGCAGGACGGCAAGATGCGCAACTCGGAGTACCGCAAGTTCATTATCCGCGAAGTCGAGAGCGTGGACGATT
>JBEKQR010000020.1:0-19922 GCA_049519515.1 Candidatus Korobacteraceae bacterium | reverse complement strand
CCCGCCCCATGGTCTTCAGGTTCATGTGGCGGGCCTCCAGCAGGTAGGTTGGCATCCAGTACCAGAAGAAGTACGCGGTGTAGGTATAGGCGCTCCAGGCGAAGCCCAGGATGTAAGTAGTGGGACAAGTCAGAATCAGCTTCCAGGGTATGTCTTTCTTCTTGGCCCCGGCGGTGGCCGGCAGTCCTTCGCGAATATATGTAGCCTCGGCGGCGTTGACGCGCTTGTGGTCCTCTGGGCGTTCGCGATACATCAGCCACCAGCCCAGCGACCAAATTATGCCCGCCGCGCCGAAGATGTGGAAGATCGCGCGCCAGCCAAAGGCGTTCATAATCGCCACGCCGACCAGCGGCACGACTGATGTCGCGAACTGGCCGCAGCTGTGGGTGACACCGTTCACTACTCCGCGCTCTGATTTGGGATACCAGAACTGCATGGCCTGCGTTCCGGCGGGCCAGGAGGCGGCCTCACCCAAGCCGAAGATGAAACGGATCACGACCAGCGAAACAAAGCCCCAGGCGTGAGCGGTCGCCATGGTCATCATCGACCAGAACAAAACCACGATGGTCAGGATCTTGCGCGGGCCCAGCTTGTCGGTAATCCAGCCGCCCGGTAATTGCCCCAGGGCGTAAGCCCAGGCAAAGGCGCTGAAGACAAACCCCATCTGCGTTTTGCTGAGGCCGAATTCCTTGCTCATGCGCGGGGCGGCAATCGAGATGTTGGTGCGATCCATGAACGTGATCAGCGCCATCATGGCGATCATGAACAGAATCCACCAACGATAGCTGCTCCGTTTCTGGACTTCCCCGCCACCGGCAACGGCGGGACCCATAGTGCCGGTTACGCTTGTATCAGCCATGACCTAATCGCTCCTTAGTAGAGAACCAGAGAGCCGGAGACGCCAAGGCGCATCCGGCCATCAATATTCATTTGCTGTCGGGCGGCGATTTGATAATTATCGCTCTTACCAGTTCAGAGTTCGGGTTATAGGTGGCGTGGTGGACTCCGGCAGGAACAAACACCACGTCCCCGGGGCCAATCTCTCTTTTTCCGCTGGCGGTTTCCGAAGCGCCTTTGCCTTCCAGCACGAAAATGATCTCATCCTGGACGGGATGAACATGCAGCTTATGCGCGTAGCCGGGCAGGTACTCGGTGATCCTCACCTGTACCTTGTCCGAGCAGGCGGGCGACTCCTTGGCTACCAGGCCCTTGGTCCGGCCCCACTCGACCGCGTAAAATGCAGCGTCCTTTTCGTTCACGATTACTTTGTCTTGCATTGCCTGAATCTCCCCGGCGCCAGCCAGCGACAAACCGGCTGGTGAACTCCCGCAGAAAATGTGGATTCCCTTGTCTTCTTATAACCCGAGTACAGCTCCTATCAAAGCGTCTTCACGCCGCGCCGGTTCAAAGATTGAGCGGTGAAACCAGATCCAGGCCAATTTTGCCTCAAATGGTTCAAGTTGGCCGGCGTGCCCGTTACTTTTTCTTCGCTCTGTTCTCGTCGGCCGCCAGGCCGGCGAGGTACTGCTCCACCTGCTTCTTGTTGCGCATGCGGAACTTGTTGAAATCGGGTTTCCTTTTCTCCAGGAAGGCGTTCATGCCTTCGAGAGATTCCTCGCTGCCCCAGATTTCGGCCAGCAGTTCCATGCCGTGCTGCCAGGCGGCATAAAGCTCGTCGGACTCGAAGTTGAGCGCCTTCTTGGTGGCGCGCAGTGTCTGCCCAGAGTGAGACTTTATGCGTTCGCACCATTCCTCGGTGGCCTTGCGCAGCTCGGCTTTGGGAACCACCTTGTTGATCAAGCCAATCTGCTGCGCCTCGTGGGCGTTGAACTTGCGCGCCAGGAAGATCATCTCTTTGGCCAGGCGCTCGCCGACCACGCGCGGCAGATACTGGGTGGCGCCGACCGTCGGGCAGGCGCCGACACTCGCCCCGGTCTGGCCGAAAACGGCATCGTCGGAGGCGATTACCAGGTCGCACCACAGCGCCAGTTCGTGGCCGCCGCCCATGCAGGCCCCCTGCACCATGGCAATCACCGGGATGGCCAGGCCGCGAATGGTCATGCACAGGCCCAGCATGCGGTCGTTCCAATGGCAGGAATTGGCGCGGTTCAGGCGCATCATGGCATAGAAGTCGCCCCCGGCGGAAAAAGCCCGGCCCGCCCCGCTGATGACCGCGCAGGCGATCGAGGGGTCGTTGCGGGTAGATTTGAGCGCGTCGATCAGTTCATCCAGTGTCTGCTCGCGAAAAGCGTTCAACACTTCCGGACGGTTTATGGTTACCCACGCCACCCCATCCTTCACTTCGTACAGTATTTCTTTGTAAGCCGCTGCTGATTGCGTCGCTGGACTCATCGGACCTCCTGGTTCCGGCTGCACACGGTTGTCATGAATTCGTGTCGGATTCTTCCCGCGGTTGCCCCGCTTGGCATTTCCACCCCGGCGAGCGCAACCACGGCGCTTGCCGGGGACTCCCAGCCCAATACCTGGAACCCCTGCTGCGCCGAGCCTTTGGTAAGTAGAGGTATGCTTTGGAACTGGAAAGCAATCTCATCAAATGTTGCAATTGCTGTCAATGGAATAAAGTTCCCAGCGATCCGCCGCGAATCGCCAGGCTGGGTGCTAGAAGCGTAGCGCTGGTCTCCAGACCGGCTGTCCGGGGGGCGTCCACGCCCGCCGTATCGGCAATTGGTGCGTACGGGGACGTCCGCACCTATAGCCGGCCTCCCACCCCAGCAAGCCAAAACAGGCTTACTGGGGACACCGGCCTGGAGGCCAGCGCTACATTTTCTGGCACTGTCGTGGAACCGGTAAGCTGGCTGTGGCCCAGCTAATCCGACTCGGCTGCCTGCCGCGCGGCTCGCTGTTCGTAGGGCTTGGCGTGTTGCCGGCCTGCCAGCAGGGCGCCGGCTTCGGCGGGCAAGCGCGCGGCGGAGACCACCGCGGAGATGGCAATCGCTCCCAGCAGCAAAAAGGCGGGCCAGAAATCAGCAGTAACAATCTTTTGATGCCCTTGCAGGAAGCTCGACCCCTGCAATGCCAGCGCGCCCAAGGCAACACCTGAACCGAGAGACAACTGTTGCACCATGGCGTAAAGGCTGGTCGCCTGGCTGACCTCGGAATCCGGCAACTCGGCATAGGGAATCGCGTTCAGCGCCGTGAACTGCAAGCTATAAAAGCAGCCGGCAATCAAGAGGACCAGGAAAATGAGCGCGTGGTGAGTAGATGGCCGGAACAGCCCGAAGCTCGCGATCCAGGCTCCTGAAATCACCGCGTTCCACGCCAGCATCCGGCGGAACCCGAGCAGGGCAAGAACAGGTTTGGCAAGCGGCTTTGCAATTACCGAGCCGATGGCCACCGAGCATGTCAAGAATCCCGACTGCACCGGGCTGAGCCCAAAGCCGATCTGCAGCAGCATAGGCAGCATGAACCCGATAGAGCCGACGCCCACTCGAAACAAGGTTCCGCCGGTCAGGCCGGCGGAGTAGGTCTGGAAGCGAAAAAGTCGCAGGTCCAGCAGCGGCCGCTCCGCGTACCTGGCGTGATATACGTAGCCGGCAAGCGCCAGCATGCCGAGCGCGATGCAGGCGATGGAAACCGCCATCGGCATCAGGCGGTCGGTGATGGTGGTGAGTCCGAACATCGCCAGCAGCAGGCCGGAGGCCGACAGCAGGAATCCTCTCATATCCAGCCTGGGCACATCCGGCTCGCGGAAGTTCTCCATGTAGCGCCCGGCCAGGAAGATTCCCAGGATGCTCATGGGAACGTTGAGGTAGAAAATCCAGCGCCAACTCAGGTAGGTGGTGATCAGCCCGCCCAGCGGCGGGCCCACCACTGGTCCAAGCATGGCCGGGGTGGTCAGATAAGCGATGGCGGTTACGAATTCTTCCCTGGGGACGGTGCGCAGGATCACGATGCGCCCGACCGGAACCATCATGGCGCCGCCCATGCCCTGCAGGAAGCGGGCCGCCACGAAAAACCCAAACGATTGCGCCACCCCGCACAGCATCGAGCTGACCATGAAAACCCCTATGGCCGCGCGGAAGACCCGGCGTCCGCCGAAGCGGTCGCACACCCATCCCGAAACCGGTATGAACACCGCCAGGCTGAGCAGATAACTGGTCAGCCCCAGTTTGAGCACCAGCGGATCTCTGCCGAAATCGCGGGCGATGATCGGCAGCGAGGTGGCGATCACGGTCGAGTCCACCATCTCCATGAAGAGAGCGCAGGCAACAATCAGGGGCACTATGATGGTTGGATTCATGCGGGCAACAGATTCCCGGCCATTCTACCTGCGCCGGGTTTTTCTCTGGCAAGGCGGCAAGTTAGAACGATCTGGCTGGCAACAGATTTCCTGAACTGATTATCATGGCGGCCAGCCCCGCGGCGCAAGCCCGGGCTGCTGCAGCTCTCGGCGAATTCGTGGGGTGTGTGCCCGCCCAGGCCCGGGCAAGCGCGCCGCCTTTGTGCAAAATTTTTATCGTTACTATGAAAATTCTCTATCGTACTTTGATCTCGCCGGTGCCTTGATAGGGTGTAACGTATGGCATCGGCCATGGTAGCCTTAAGAATGCCCATTTCTCCAGCAACGCGCTCCGGTGTACGTGTTGCGCGATGTCGATCATGCCGGAGCATCCGAAGCTGCGCGTCGCGGCGCTATAGCAAAACCAGGGAAGCTGTAGACCGAAGCCGCGACACTCTGGTCGCCGCGACCATCAGGGAGCGGCGACGCAAATAGCGCTGGACAGTCCCTAGCATCCCTGGTTTTGCCGTAGTCGAGCTGCTCACAACCTCTTGCGTTTTTTCTTACAATTTTGCCTTTGGGAAAGCGGTTTTTTGGCTCTTGTTCAGGAAGCGCCCGCATTCATATTTGTTTAGAGGCAGAGACTTAGATGGCGGAAATCAAACCATTCCATGCGCTCAGGTTTGACTCTTCCAGGGTAAAGCTGGCCGATGTGTTGACCCAGCCTTACGACAAGATCACTCCGGCGATGCAGGCGGCCTACTACGCTCGCAGCCCGCACAACCTGGTCCGCTTCGAGTTGGGCAAGCCGGAGCCGGGGGACGGCTCCTCCGCCAACGTGTACACGCGCGCCGCCGAGTTTTTGCGCCAAATCCAGCGCCAGGGCATTCTTCGGCGCGACGGCGCGCCTTCGTTCTATGCCTACATCCAGAAGTTTGCCCATCCTCTTCATCCGGAGAAAATGCTGGCCCGCACCGGATTGATTGCGCTCGGCAGGATCTACGATTACGCCGACAAAGTCGTCTTCCGCCACGAGCAAACGCTGGCCAAGCCGCGCGCCGACCGGGTGAATCTGCTGCGGGCCACCCGCACCCACTCGGGCCAGTTGTTCATGCTTTACGAAGACCCCGCCGGCGAAGTCGAAAGCCTCGTCTGCAGCGCCATTGCCGGCCGGCCAGCCGATGAAAGCGTTGTAGACGAGTACGGGGTCGAGAACCTCTTGTGGCGCATTGATGATCCTGCGGCGATAAAGCAAGTGAGTAGCGCCATGGCGGAGAAGCGGTTGATCATCGCCGATGGCCATCATCGCTATGAAACTGCGCAGGAGTACCGCAACGCCTGTCGCGCGGGTGCGGTGCCGGGTGACCGCAACGCGCCGCACGAGTGTGAGATGATGACCCTGGTCAACATGGCCTCGCCCGGCCTGGTGGTGCTGCCCACCCATCGCGTGGTTCGCGGAGTGGAGGGATTCGACCCTCGCCGGTTGCAGCGCGGCCTGGAAGAGTTCTGCGAGGTCAAAGCGACGGCTTCTCGCGGCGCTGCCTTGCTGGCGGAACTAGCGGGGCTGGGACGGGAGCGCACTGCCTTCGCCGTCGTCACCCGCGAGGGCTGCCTTCTGGCGCAGGTGAAACCGGAAAAGGTCGATCTTCTGCTGGGCGCTGATGACTTCAGCCCGCTGGAGAGGCGTCTCGACGTGGTGGTGCTGCACGAGGCGGTGCTGCGCCGCATCCTGAACATCTCCGCGCAGGCGGTTCGCGAGCAGAGAAACGTTCGCTACTACCGCTCCGATGCGGAGGCCGTGCAGGAGGTCGCCAACGGAGCCGATGCAACGTTTCTGCTCAATCCGGTTTCTGTCTCGACCATGCGCGATGTTTGCTATGCCGGCCATGTGATGCCGCAGAAGTCGACGGATTTTTATCCCAAGCTGTTGAGCGGGCTCACGCTCGCTGACCTGGACCAGTGTTTTTGAACGAATAGCAGGAGGAGGACGGGTGCCCCACGTCCCGCCCTTCTTTTGGGCTGACGTGGGGCGTTCGTCATATTTCTCGTCATGGAGCACGAAAGATGATCAACAAGACCCGCCTTTTCACTCCCGGTCCGACGCCGCTGCTGCCGGCTTCGCAGTTCGCCATGGCCGCGGCCGACATTCATCACCGCACTCCCGAGTTTCGCGCCATGTTCCTCAAGGTGCTGAAGCAGCTCCAGGGTTTCATCGGGACCTCGAATGATGTCGTCGTGCTGACCTGTTCAGGCACCGGCGCGATGGAGGCGGCGGTCAGCAACCTCACCAACCCGGGCGAGACGGTGCTGGTGATCAGCGCCGGCAAGTTCGGCGAACGCTGGGCGGCCCTGGCCAAGACCTACGGATTGAAAGTGCGGGTGGCTTCGGCTCCCTACGGCCAGACGGTGCCGATGGAGGCGGTTCGGGCGCAGTTCTCGCCCGAGGTGCGCGCCGTCTTCGTGCAGGCCACCGAGACCTCGACCGGGGTGCGTCATTGCATTCCCGCGCTCGCCGATCTGGTGCGCGGCAGCGACGCCATGCTGGTGGTCGATGCTATTACCGGGCTGGGCACAACCGATCTTGATGCCGGTCCGGTGGATGTGATTGTTGGCGGATCGCAGAAGGCCCTGATGATCCCGCCCGGACTCTCCTTCCTGGCGGTCAGCGAGCGCGCCTGGAAGCGCATGGAGACCACCACTCAGCCGCGCTACTACTTCCATCTGCCCAAGGAGCGCAAGTCGCAGGCCAAGGGCGAATCCGCCTACACGCCGTCGGTGGCGCTGATCGCCGGACTGGGAGCGGCGCTGGACTATTTGGCCTCACTGGCGAACGGCGACGTGGCCGAAGGCCGGCGCTTGCTGGTCGATAATGCCGAGCGCTGCGCCGCCATGACGCGCGCCGGGGTGCAGGCCCTCGGGCTCAAGCTGTTTGCCCCGGCGGCGCCCAGCGCGGCTGCTACCGCCGTGCTGGCTCCGCAAGGTATCAGCAGCACCGATATCGTCAAGAAATTTAAGGCGGACTTTGGCGGCATCCTCTCCGACGGCCAGGGCGATGAGATGAAAGGCAAGATCTTCCGCGTGGCGCACGTCGGCTTCCTCGACTATATCGACACCATCGGCATCGTGGGCGGGCTCGAGCAGGTACTGGAGCGCATGCGCCCGGGCAAGTTTCCGCTGGGCGCGGCGCTGACCGCGGCGCAGCGCGTCGACCTCGAGTGGAGGGCCGGCAAGCGCGAGTCCCGCTGCGCCTGCGGACGCCCGGCTTCCGAGTGCATTGCCGGCGCCGCGCAGCGTGCCGCAATCGACGCCAACGCCGTGCCTGTGGGCGAACCCACGGGAGGAGCAAAACGATGAAAGTCGTCGCCGCCGAGCCGATTTCCAAGAACGGATTGCGCTTGCTGGCACAGCAGGCAGCGTGGGAGGTGGTTGATCCCGCGCAGTACGCGCAATCTCCCGACTCCCACTTGAAGGACGCCGACGCGCTCATCGTGCGCTCCGCCGTTTACGTCGATGCCGCGCTGCTGGAGAAAGCGCCCAAGCTGCGCGTGATCGGCCGCGCCGGAGTTGGCGTGGATAACATCGACGTCGAGGCCGCCACCCGCCGCGGCATCGTGGTTATGAACACGCCGGGGGCGAACGCCGTCGCCGTCGCCGAGTTGACCATCGGGCTGATGATCTCGCTGGCCCGCCATCTCTCCCGCGCCGACGCCTCCACCCGCGCCGGCAAATGGGAGAAGAAGATTTTTCAGGGGACCGAGCTGCGCGGCAAGGAGCTGGGCATTCTCGGCCTGGGCCGCATCGGAGTGGAAGTTGCCAAGCGGGCCAAGGCGCTGGGCATGAACATCAGCGCGCACGATCCCTACGTTTCTCCCGCGCTGGCGCGCGACCTGGGTATCAAGCTGGCATCGCTCGACGACCTCTACGCCAGGGCCGATTATCTTTCTCTGCATCTCGGGCTCACGCCGCAGACGCAAGGCATGATCAATGCCGACTCGCTGGCCAAAATGAAGAAAGGCGTGCGCATTGTGAACTGCGCGCGCGGAGAGCTGGTCGACGACCGGGCGCTGTGCGCGGCGCTCAGCTCCGGCCAGGCGGCAGCCGCCGCCATCGACGTCTTCACCCAGGAGCCGCCCAAGGGCTCGCCGCTGCTGGAGCTTCCCAACGTCATCGCCACGCCGCACATCGGGGCCTCAACCGCCGAGGCCCAGGATGCCGTCGGCGTGCAGTTGGCCGAGCAGATCATCGAATACCTCAGCCACGGCGTGGTGCAGAACGCGGTCAATGTTACCTCGCTTACCGAAGTTGAGTACCGGCAGTTGGCGCCCTACATCGATCTCGCCCGCCGCATGGCGTCGCTGCTGGCGCAACTGCTGGACGACAACCTCAACCTGGAAGAGATTCGGGTTGGCTACGAAGGCGCGGTGCGGGAGTGGAAGACCGGCCTGCTGCGCGATTCGGCGGTGGCCGGGGTGCTGCAATCCGGCTCGCAGGAAGTGGTGAACATCGTGAACGCGGCGGCGGTGGCTGCCACCCGCGGAGTAAGCATCCGCGAGGACAGTCCTTCACAAGAGGATCATGGCCCGATCAACGCCGTGCGGCTCTCGCTTAAGGGAAACGGCGCCACCCTGCGCGCCCGCGGAACCGTCGTTCACCAGAAGTTCCCGCGCATCATCGAGCTGAACGGGATCGAGATCGAGTCGCCGCTGGAAGGCCACCTGGTGGTGTTTGCCAACAAGGACCTGCCGGGCGCAATCGGCGGCATCGGCACCATTCTCGGCAGGCACGGAATCAATATCGCGCGCTTCTCGCTCGGACGCGAGGGCAACGGCGATCATCCCGAACCAGGAAAGAAAGCCGACTTCGCCACCGCCCGCAACGCCATGGCGATCGTGCAGACCGACAGCCCGGTTTCGAATGCGGTGTTGGACGAGATCCGCGGCAAGATCGCAGCGGTGATGGCGGCGAAGTCGATCTACCTGTGAGAGCGCTCCACAACTGCGACGATTTTGGCTTTTAGTGGAAGCCCACGCCTTTACAGGCTGCTGAAAAACACAGGCAAGCGGTTGTTTTGAAGGGGCGCGGCTTCAGCCGCGCCGTAAGAGACCCTTTATTGTCAATATTCCGAGCGGGCTTTAGCCCGCGAGGGAGGCGGCCAACTCGCTTTTCATCAGGCCATCAAGAAACGGGCGGGGGGCCCCGGCAAGCGCCGGTTTTGCTGGGGTGGAATCTGCCCACACGGCATAGCAGCCGGGATTATCGGCGACCCCTTCATCGCGCAGGAACCGAAGAATGAAGGCGAGGGCTTCGGCCCGGGTGGGGAAATGATGGACCTCGGCGCTTACGGCCTCGGCCCGCGCTTTGAAGCTGCTGAAGGCGGGCGCGGGAACAGCGGCGGAAAACATCTGGAGTACCTCCGTTAAGAACCGTCAAGGAGAGATGCGCACCCCGGCATGTTCGACGAAGTGTCCGCGTACTTGCAGGCGACTCTCATGGAACAACTGCCCCGGGGAGGAAGGGCGCTCGCGTCCTCCCCGGGACATCCTTTACTTCACTGGAGGTATCGGGATCATACCCGGCAAGACGTATGCCTGGAGCATGACGATGAGACCGATGATGCCTGCCAGCACTATGGAGTGCCAGAAGACCTTGCGGAAGATGGGACCCAGGGCGTGGGAACGCTCGTGCGGGTCGTCATAGCAGGCGGCACAGGCCACCATGATTGACTGGGCATCGATCATCTTGCCCATGACGCCGCCCGTCGAGTTCGTCGCCACGATCAGGATTTCATTCAAATGAAGCTGCTGCGCAGTGATCCGCTGCAGGCTCCCGAACAGCGCGTTGGAAGCGGTGTCGGAGCCGGTGAGGAAGACGCCCAGCCAGCCCAGGTAGGCGGCGAAGAAAGGATACATCGGGCCCGCGGTGGTGAAAGCCAGTCCCAGGACCGCATCGGTGCCGGAGTAGCGGGTCAAAAAGCCGAGGCCCAGCACCTGACCGATGACCAGGACGGGTATCTTCATGCGGCGCAGGGTGTTTATGGTTGCGTCCTTCCACTGGGTGGGGTTCAACTTCAAGCACAAACCGGTGAGGAGGGCGGCGACAAATACGCCGGTGCCGGCGGCCGAGAGCCAGTTGATGGCAAACATGGCAGCCTCAGGCTTGGCGTTCAGTGGCGCCACCGGAGGGACGCGCTGCACCAGGTTATGGAGCGCGGGCATCGCCCAAGTGGGCAGGGAGAGGGTGCCGGCAAAGGCTGAGCCGAGGAGTGTTCCCTTGATCTTGATACCTGCAAAGATGCCATTGAGGTAAGTCCTCCAGCTCGGCATGCCCCAAACCGCACAGCATATGATCAAAATGGCCCACGGAATCCAGGCATAAGCGGTCTGGGCGACAGTATATGGATATTTCCACTCCTTGGCCGGCTGTGTGGCCTCTGTTGCCGCCTCGCCAGTGGCGGCTGCGGCTGCTTTACGCTCGGACCTCAGGAGAAAACGGGTTTTCGGGTGCCAGACAAAGCGGAGGAAGAGTGCGGTGCAGACAACGGAGAAGACGCCCGCTACCACGTCAGTCATCAGGTGAAAGGCGTTAGTCTGTGACGCCAAAAATTGCATGATGGCAAACGATACTCCGGAGCAAAGCGTCGCCGGCCAAACCTCCCAGGCGTCCTTCAATTTCCCGCCCTGCATGAGTACGAAGGTGACCACCAGCCAGAAGGGGATGAGGACGGAGACAAAGGGAAGCTGCCGCCCCGCCATCTGGGAGAGAGTGAGCTGATCGAGGCCGCTCACCGCAGCCAGCGTCACGATAGGGGTGCCGATCGCCCCGTACGCCACCGGGGCGGTATTGGCGATCAGGTTGAGCACGGCGGCGTCGAAGGGCGAGAAGCCCAGGCCCACCATAACCGCGCCGGCGATGGCTACCGGGGTGCCGAAACCGGAGGTGCCCTCGATGATCGCCCCGAAGGAGAAGGCAATCAGCAACACTTGCAGGCGCCGGTCGAAAGAGATGTGAATGATCGATTCCTTGACGATCTCAAACTTGCCGGTGATCAGCGTCATGTTGTAGAGATACATGGCCGCCAGAACGATCCAGATGATGCCCAGAAAGCCGGAGAGCGACCCATAGGCAAAGGCCGAGAAGGCAGAACCGAAGGGCATGCCGAAGACCAGGCAGGAGATGATAAACGCGGCCACAACCCCGTAGAAGGCGGCATAGGGCGCGCTGATGCCGAGATGACGCACGCCCTGCTTATCCCGGTGCGGATGGAGGGCGATGAAATACAGCAGTGTCACAATCGGGATTGCCGCTACGATCGTGGAAAGAGCGACATTGCCCAGAGGATTGTAATTCTGATGGTACATATCTGCTGCAAGACCATTCAGCGGGCATGCAACAAGAAAAAAACCCAGTGAGGTCAAGAACCTTCTCATCCCTCTCCTCCTTATTTCCGCCGCAATATTGTGAACTGCACGAAAAATGGTGCTGCCAGGGGCTCCGCCCGGCGCTTGGCGGGCGAAAGCCCGGAATAGGCCCTCTCGAAAAAACGCGATGGAGCAGCTTATGCTATTTACAATGTTGATCTCTGGAAGTCAAGCGCTGCCTTCCGAGGCGGATCTCTGCAAAGTCTTCCGCGTCGGGCGCTCCACCTTGCGCGAGGCCCTCAAGTCCCTGGCGTTTATCGGATTGATCCTGATGCGGGCCGGCGGCGGCAGCTATGTGGCCGAGCAACCGTCCAAGTATCTGAACGGCATCCTGCTCGGCAAGGGCGTGCTGAATACCCAGAAGGACATCAACGACCTCACCGAGGCGCGTATTTTATTGGAAACGGAGGTAGCCGGGCTTTGCGCAACCCGGCGCGGGCGCGGCACAGAGAAATCATTTAAGATTTAAGATTTTTGATTTCAGATTTAAAGGCGGGGGCGCTGTGGTTTCAAATCTGAAATCTTAAATCTGAAATGCCAGTGAAATCATTTAAGATTTAAGATTTTTGATTTCAGATTCCAGATTGAAGTACCAGACGGCTGCTGGCATCACAGCCACTCTCTTCCAATCTGAAATCGAAAATCAAAAATCTTAAATGTTATGACTCGATTTCCTTCAGCCGCGCCGCCTTTCCGCGCAGCCCGCGCAGGTAGTACAGCTTGGCGCGGCGCACCTTGCCGGAGCGCAAGACCTCGATCTTGTCGATCACCTTGGAGTTGAGGGGGAAGATGCGTTCGACTCCCTGGCCGAAGCTCATCTTGCGCACCGTAAAGCTGGCCTGCGGGCCGCGGCTCTTCTTGATGACCACGCCCTCGAAGGCCTGCAGGCGCTCCTTGTCGCCTTCCTTGATCTTGACCTGAACGCGAACCGTATCGCCAGGGCCGAACTGGGGAAGATCGGTGCGCTGCGCTTTGGCCAGCAACTTGGTGATGATCGGCGAAGTTGACATATTTATTCCTCTCATTCCGGCCGTCGCTCAATGGTGGCGCACCGCCCGGCAAAAATTCAAAATCGGTGTTGCCCGTCGTGCCCGATCTCCTCGAGCAGGGCCTGTTCTTCCTGGCTGAGCTCCGCCTGGCGTAAAAGGTCGGGGCGGTTCCTCAGCGTCTTTTCCAGCGCGCAGCGCTTGCGCCAGCGGCGGATCTGTTCATGGTTCCCGTTCAACAGCACCTCCGGGACCGCCATCCCGCGAAACTCGGCCGGGCGCGTGTAATGGGCGTAATCGAGCAGCCCGCCGGCGGAAACCGTCGAGTCCGGCTGGGCGCGTCCGCGCTCATCGCAGCGGGCCGGGGCCTTCAGCGCGCTGAAGCTCTCGTGCTGTGACGAAGCCTCGTTGCCCAGCGCCCCCTGCAGCAGGCGTGTCACCGTATCGACGATCAGCGCCGCGCCCAGTTCCCCGCCGCTCATGACGAAGTTGCCGATCGAGACTTCGCGGTCGGCCAAATGCTCCATCACCCGTTCATCGACGCCTTCATAGCGGCCGCAGATCAGCACGATGCGTTCGAGGGCGGCTAGCTCGGCCGCCATCGACTGCTCGTACAGCCGCCCCTGGGCCGAGAGCACGATCACGCTCTCGCCCGATTGCGGCCTGGAGAGCCGCTCCGCCCGCGGCGCAACGCCCAGCGATTCGACGCACTCGAACAGCGGCTCCGGCTTGAGCACCATGCCCTCGCCGCCGCCGAAGGGGCGATCATCCACCGTCTTGTGGCGGTCGTGCGCAAACGCCCGCAGATCGTGGATGGCGATGTCAATGATCTCGGCATCACGCGCCCGGCGCACGATGCCATAGTCCAGGGGCCCGCGAAAGAAGTCCGGAAAAATGGTGATGATCTCGAACTTCATTTCTCGCCTTTGTAGCGCTGGCCTCCAGGCCGGCTGTCCTGGCGGCGTCCACGCCGGCAGCGAACGTGCGCGGGCCAGAGGCCCCCGCGACAGCCGGTCTGGAGACCAGCGCTACGTTTTCTTTCCCAGGGGAGCGTCCAGCTCCAGCATGCCCTCCGGCAGGACCAGTTCGATGCGCCTGGCCGTGAGGTCCACCTTGCGGGTGTAGCTTTCGACGAAGGGAATCAGATACTCCTTCGTTCCCTCGCGAACAGAGCCTCCGGCAGACGCCGTCTTTGCCTCTGCTGGGGCAGAAACCTCGAGCAGCGGCGCTTCGCCGGCCCCGAAAACCACGTTGGTTACGCGTCCCAGCTCCCGCAACGTCCGCTCGCCGGTGCCGGCGAACACCTGGCAGCCGGTGAGGTCGCTGACATAAAACGAGCCTGCCTCAAGCTGCGCGCGCTCGGCCCGTGGAATCTGGATCTCGGCGCCCGTGAGTTCTCCGGCGGCGTCGATGCTATCGATCCCGGCGAACTTCAGAATCACCCGCCCCTTGTGCCGCCAGAAGCTTTCCAGTTGGAGCTCGCGCCGGCGGTCATCCGCTCCCAGTGCAAACAGCCGCCGCCGCTCGGCAAACCGTTCGGGGAAGGCCGTAAACAGCTCGGCTGCCACTTCGCCTGCCCGGCCCTGCGGCTTCACCACGCGGGCGATGGTCGTGAACTCGCCGCCACTGGCTATAACGGGAGCTATTCGAGGATCTCCAGCGCGCAACGCTTTCCCGCCTTGGCCGCCGAAGCCGACAGCAGCGTGCGCAACGCCCGCGCCGTGCGCCCGGAGCGGCCGATGACACGGCCCAGATCGCTTTCGGCAACGGTCAACTCCAGTACCAGGGTGTCGCCTTCCTGACTGGCGTCCACCTGCACCTGCTCGGGATGATCGACCAGCGCCTTGGCCACTTCCGAAATCAGCTTGGGCACGTCGCCCGTATAGGTCTCGCTCATCCCCGGCTCCTCTTGCCCCGGCAAACGCATCCTCTACGCTTGCGGAGTGGAATTTACGCCACCGAAGCGGCTGCGGGCTCCTTGGCCAGCAGTTTGTTAACCCGCTCCGACATCCTGGCGCCCTTGGAGACCCAGTACTCGATGCGGTCGCGTTTCAGATCGATGGTCGCCGGAGTGGTGCGCGGGTTGTAAAGTCCGACTACCTCGACCGAGCGGCCATTGGGAGCGCGTTCCTTTTCGATGACCACCACGCGGTAAACAGGCTGCTTGCGCGCGCCACGGCGCGACAGACGAATCATTAACACAGATCTCTCTTCCTTTCGCTAGGTATGCCGGACGGAACTTGCCATGGGCGAAACTTGCCGTAACGCGCCAGATAGAGCCCCGGCGCACTCTGACGCCAAATACTTATTATGCCGGAACTTGCGGCGAACCTCAAGGCGAAGTCGAACACTGAAAAATTTAAGATTGAAGATTGCAGATTGCAGATTGAAGGTTCCACGCTCTTGCCGGCAGCTTGGAGTCGAACTGAAATTCCTCAATCTTCAATCTGAAATCTTCAATCCTGCAATCCCTATCGACTGGGTGGCCCACATTTGCGTAGCCGAAGGCGGAGCTAATGTGGGGATTTGGCGCCTGTCCCCCACATTTAGGGCTGGCGCCCTAAATATGGGCCACCGGAGGTTTTTCAATCTGCAATCTGCAATCTTAAATCTGAAATCTCTTATCGCTTAGCGCTCCTGACCCGCGTGCCGCTGCCGAAGACGCGGGCAAATATGCGGTCCACGTTGCGCAACTGGCGCTGCAAGTCGAAGGCGCGCTCCAGGGTCTGGCGGTCGACTTTGCCGGTGATCTCCGGGTCGCTCGCGACCAGCTCACGGAAGTTGAGGTCCTCGTTCCAGGCGCGCATGGCGTGGCGCTGCACGATGCGGTAAGCATCCTCGCGCAGCACGCCGGCCTCGACCAGGTCGAGCAGAAGCTGTCCGCTGAAGACCAGTCCCCCGGTGGAGTTGAGGTTGCGCAGCATGCGTTGCGGGTAGACGATCATGTTCTCCACCAGGTTGGCGGTCTTGTGCAGCAGGTAATCCATCAGGATGGTGGAATCCGGCATAATGACGCGCTCGACCGAAGAGTGCGAGATGTCGCGCTCGTGCCACAGGGCAACGTTTTCGAAGGCCGCCTGGGCATTGGCGCGCACCACGCGCGCCAGCCCGCTGATCTGCTCCAGGGTGACCGGGTTGCGCTTGTGCGGCATGGCGGAGGAGCCCTTCTGCTTCTCGCTGAAGTATTCCTCGGCCTCGCGCACCTCGGTCCTTTGCAGATGCCGGATTTCGGTGGCGATCTTGTCCAGCGTGGAGGCGACGACGGCCAGGGTGGCCAGGTAAAAGGCGTGCCGGTCGCGCTGGATGACCTGGGTGGAAACCACCGCCACCTCCAGTCCAAGGCGCTGGCAAATGCGCTCTTCGTGTTCCGGCTCCAGGTGCGCGGCGTTGCCGACCGCCCCGGAAACCTTGCCCACCCGCATCTGTTCGGCCGCCAGGGTGAAGCGCTCCAGGTTGCGGCGCATCTCCGAGTACCAGTTCGCCAGCTTCAGGCCAAAGGTAATGGGCTCGGCGTGGATGCCGTGGGTGCGGCCGATCATGGGCGTGTCTTTGAACTCGAAAGCGCGGCGGCGGAGCACCTCGATCATGCGCTCCAGGCCGCTGCGAATGATGGCCGAAGCCTGCTTGACCAGCAGCGCCTGCGCCGTATCGACCACATCGTTGGAGGTCAGGCCATAGTGCAGCCAGCGCGATTCGGGGCCGACCTTCTCGGCCACCGCCGTGGTGAAGGCGATGACGTCATGCTTGACCTCAGCCTCGATGGCCTGGATGCGGGAGATCTCGAAATCGCCCTTCTGCCGGATGGCGCGAGCTGCCGAATCCGGCACCAGCCCGGCTTCGGCCAGGGTCTCGGTGGCCGCCAGTTCGACTTCCAGCCAGGTGCGGAACTTGTTTTCCTCGCTCCAGATGCGGCCCATCTCCGGGCGCGTATATCTTGCGATCACAGTGCGGCTCCTTCCGCCCCAGCAAACGCACCCCAGGGCCCCGGCGAATGGCGACTTCCCTTTCGCTGGGGCGGAAAGGCGGCGTTTGCCAGGGGCCCCATTTGCATCTAATTCTGATTCTGAGTTCCCTGGACAGCTGACAAACGTATTCTAACTTGCTGTATCCGGCCGGCCCAAATCCGGGGGATAGGCGCTACCGCTTGCCGGGCTGGAATGCGCCGGCTGAGTGGAAAGCATAAACTATCGCGTGGCGATCAGATAGGGCGTCTGCCAGGACGCTGAAATGGAGTTATTTGATGGCAAGCTCAACCGAGCTGGAAGTAAACGATTACCGCGCTCTCTCCGCCTTTCGCTACTGCATCCGCAAATTCTTGCGCTTCAGCGAAGAGGCGGCCCGGAAGGCGGGCATTGAACCGCAGCATCATCAACTGATGCTGGCCGTGAAGGGCCTTCCCGAGGGGACGCTGGCGACGGTGGGGGAAATCGCCGAGCGCCTGCAGATCCAGCATCACAGCTCGGTCGAGCTCATCAACCGCCTGGCGGAGCAGGGGCTGGTGCAGCGCAAGCGCGCGGGCGGAGACCGCCGCCAGGTACTCATCTTCCTGACGGTGCGCGGCGAGCGCATTCTGCGCGCGCTCTCGATTCATCATCGCGAGGAGTTGCAGGCCAGCGCGCCGGAGCTGATCGCGGCGCTGCGCAGCATTCTCGGCGGCAAGCGCCGGGCGCAGGCGCGCGCTTCCGCGTCACGCGCGCGAACGCCGGCCCGTAGGGCTGCTCCAGCGGCGCGGTACGGGCGGCGCGCGGCGAGGTAGCTGGTTACGTCTCTGCTCCGACGGCTTCGTCGGCGCCGATGCCGAGGATTTCGCTCATTTCCTGGTAAAGAAACCCCTCGCCCGGGCGATACGGCTGAATCCAAATGCCGTCAATGACAAACTGCGGGATGGCACGCTTGCCGGCATGGCGGATGACCTCCGCCGCCGCCCCCGGCGTGGTTTCTATATCGATTTCGCGGTAAGAAATGTTGTGGGTTTCCAGAAAACGCTTGGCCACACGACAATCGCGGCACCAGGAAGCAGCATAAACTATTAGTTCCATATGAGTTCGCAGACGAGCTGCTGCTGATTATACAGCCAATATGCAGCTTTCCCCGCCCGCAGATTGCGTTTTGAGCCCTTTGCTTTGCCGCCGTCAACGGTTAGTATTCTTCGTGACAGATCCCTCGGCATGCGAGAAGCGCAGATAAGCGCCGAGCCCTGTTTTTCACCCCAGCCAGCGCAAATACGGCGCTTGCCGGGGACCCCGGCTTGCTGGGGTAGAGATAAGCGGCAGGCGAAAACAGCAATCCAGGAGAGATGATCATGCGGCATTACAAAATTGCGGTTGCCCCCGGGGATGGAATCGGGAAGGAAGTGATCGCCGAAGGCGTGAAGTCCATGCAGGCACTGGCCGAGTTGGATGGCGGCCTGAAATTTGAAACCCGGGAGTTCGACTGGGGCTGCGAGCGCTATCTGCGGCAGGGGGCGATGATGCCCGCCGACACGCTGAAGATGGTGGAGCGCGAAGGCTTTAACGCCATTCTGCTGGGCCCGGTCGGCGACCCGCGCGTGCCCGACCACATTTCGCTCTGGGGAATGTTGTTGCCTTTCCGCCAGGGCTTCGATCAGTACATCAATCTGCGGCCCGTGCGCCTGCTCGAAGGCGTTCCCGGCCCGCTGGCGGGCAAGGGCCCCAAGGATATCGACTTCATCTGCGTGCGCGAGAACGTCGAGGGCGAATATTGTGGCAGCGGCGGCCGCATGTACAAGGGAACCCCGAACGAGATCGTCACTCAAACCTCGGTCTTCAGCTACCGGGGAACCGAACGCGTCATCCGCTATGCCTTTGAATACGCGCGCCAGCACAAGCGCAAGAAGGTGACCAGCGCCACCAAGTCGAACGCCATCAACTACAGCATGGTCTTCTGGGATGACGTGTTCCGCGAAGTCTCCGCCAAGTATCCGGACATTGCCCACGAGCAGCAATTGATCGATTCCATGTGCGCGCGCTTCATCATGAAGCCGGAGAGCATGGACGTGGTGGTTGCCTCCAACCTGTTCGGCGACATCCTGACCGACCTGGGCGCGGCCATTGCCGGCAGCATGGGGCTGGCGCCCAGCGCCAACCTCAATCCCGAGGGCAAATACCCCAGCCTGTTCCAGGCGATCCACGGCTCGGCGCCCGACATCGCCGGCAAGGGAATCTCCAATCCCATCGCCACCCTGTGGTCGGTTTCCATGATGCTCGACCACCTGGGAGAGGCCGCGCTGGGAACCGCTTTGCTGCAGGCAATCGAGAAGGTATTAACGGCCGGAAAGGTGCGCACGCCGGACTTGGGCGGCAAGGCGAATACGCGCCAACTCGGGCAGGCCGTACTCGACGGCCTGCAGAAACCGAAGAAAGCTTCGGCGTAGCCTCGCGGCAGCGCTCCGCATTCCGTTGTCGCGGACTCGTAGAATCAGAAAGCCCCACTCCTCGCTCAGGACTGGGGCTTTTTTGCGGGACGGAACATCTGGAACCGTAAGTGGTGATAAGGCGATTTATCGCCAATTACTAACGCGTGCGTGCAGGAACAAAAAACTGACCGTAATCGCGAACAGAGACTCTTGCTGGGTTACGCGTTAGAACGATGCCTCACTCCAGCTTCCCAAAGCTGAGGCACCGGAACGGGTGGCCAGCCCGTTCAAAATTTCTCACTCAATCAAAACGGCCGTGAGTAAGCCCACTGGTCGGGGATACTCCCTGCATATCAATGCACGGCCACACCGTTAGGAAAAGTCAACCCGGTATTCGCACCGCCGATGGTTGCTGAGGGCGCAACATTCCCGGTAGCGCCAGCGGCGTAAACCGTCACGCTTGCAGCACCGGCATTAGCAACGTAGATTTTGCCAGCGGCGTCTAGCGCGATGCCTTCACACCCATTGAGCCCCGTGTTGCCACCGCTAATCGTAGCAGTGGGGGCAACGTTGCCGGTAGCGCCAGCGGCGTAAACCGTCACGCTGTTTCCGTTCCGGTTGGCAACGTAGATTTTGCCGCTGGCATCAACGGCAATACCTTCCACATTATTGAGTCCGGTGCTAGCGCCGGTGATAGTCGCGGTGGGTGCGGCGTTGCCGGTAGCGCCAGCGGCGTAAACCGTCACGCTAGGTGTGCTGAAATTGGCGACGTAGATTTTGCCGCTTGCGTCTAGCGTGATGCCTGTAGGCCCATTGAGCCCCGTATTCGCACCGCTGATCGTGGCTGTGGGTGTTGCATTGCCGGTAGCACCAGCAGCGTAAACTGTCACGCTAGGTGTGCT
>JBEKQR010000019.1:0-20529 GCA_049519515.1 Candidatus Korobacteraceae bacterium | reverse complement strand
TTTTCGGGCCATAACTCCCACAGCTCTCTCTTTTTTAAATCCAGGCTTCTGCAGAATGCCGCTCCGTACTAACGCCTGGAGACTCACGCTGTAAACTGGAAGGAGATGTGTTCAGTTTCCTGCGCAGTTCGCTCATGGACCAGCAGCGTTCCGGCTGGCCGAAGGTAAAGGACAGAAAAGTTGACCAAAGGGATTCGCAACATTGCCATCATAGCCCACGTGGACCACGGCAAGACCACGCTGGTAGACGCCATGCTGTACCAGAGCGGCGTCTTCCGCGCCAACCAGGAAGTCATGGACCGCGTAATGGACTCCAACGAATTGGAGCGCGAGCGCGGCATCACCATCCTGGCCAAGAACACCGCCGTTTTCTACCACGATGTGAAGATCAACATCGTGGATACGCCCGGCCACAGCGACTTTGGCGGCGAGGTGGAACGCGCTCTGAAGATGGTGGACGGCGTCATGCTGCTGGTGGATGCCAGCGAAGGTCCGCTGCCGCAGACGCGCTACGTCTTGAGCAAGGCATTGGAAGCGAAGCTGCCGCCGATCGTCGTCATCAACAAGATTGATCGCCCGGACGCCCGCTCTCAGGAAGTCCTTAACGAAATCTACGACCTGTTCATTGATCTGGACGCGGCGGAAGAACAGCTCGAATTCCCGGTGCTGTACACCAATGCGAAACTGGGCACGGCGTCAACCGATGCCGACGTCGCCGGCCAGAACCTGCAGCCGTTGTTCGAAGCCATCGTGGACACCATTCCCGCCCCGGCCGGAGAGCCGGACGGCACGCTGCAAGTGCTGGTGGCTAATCTCGACTACAGCGACTACCTGGGCCGGTTGGCGATCGCGCGCGTTTTCAATGGCACCCTGAGAACCGGCGAAGAGGTCGGAATCGCCAAACTCGACGGCACGCTGGAGAAAATCAAAATCACAAAACTGTTCTCATTCAGCGGCCTGAAGCGGACTGACATCACCGAGACGCAACTCGGCGATATCGTAGCTGTTGCCGGTGTCACCGGTATCACCATTGGCGAAACCATCACCAGCCTGGAAAACCCGGCGCCACTGGCAAAGACCGCCATCGACGAGCCCACGATAGCCATGCAGTTCACGGTGAACACGTCGCCGTTTTCCGGCAGAGAAGGCCAGTATGTCACCTCGCGCCACGTGCGCGAGCGGCTGGAGAAAGAGCTGCTTACCAACGTATCCATCAAGGTGGAAGAAACCGGCAACACTGACTCCTTTAAGGTGATGGGGCGCGGAGAATTGCAGCTCTCGATCCTTCTGGAAATGATGCGCCGCGAAGGTTATGAACTGATGGTCGGAAAGCCGGAAATCGTAACCAAGCCGGTCGGCGGCAAAGTCATGGAACCCATCGAGCGGCTGATGATTGACATCCCGGAGGAGTTCATTGGCGTGGTGATGGAAAAGCTCGGAACGCGTAAAGCCGAGATGCAGAAAATGCATAACCACGGCTACGGCCGCGTGCGCCTGGAGTTTCGCGTGCCCAGCCGGGGGCTGATCGGGTTACGCAGCGAACTGCTGACTGACACCCGCGGCACCATCGTGATGAATTCGCTGTTTGATGGATATACCGAGTGGCAGGGAGAAATGCCTCATCGGCTGACCGGCGCGCTGGTGGCCGACCGCGCCGGCAGCACCACGGCGTATGCTCTCTGGGGCCTGCAGGAACGCGGCGAACTGTTTGTCGGACCCGGTACTGAAGTCTACGAAGGCATGATCATCGGGGAAAACTCGCGCGACAACGACCTTGATGTCAATTGCGTGCGTGAAAAGAAGCTGACCAACATGCGCGCCTCCACCGCCGATGACGCCATCCGGCTGGTTCCATTTCGTACGCTGAACCTGGAGCAGGCAATTGAATTCATCGCCGACGATGAGTACGCGGAAGTGACCCCGAAGTCGCTGCGCTTACGCAAGAAAATCCTGCAATCGAACCGGCGCCCGCGGAAGAACGCCCTGCCGGTGGCGGCATCCCCAACCGAGTAGATGGGCGCAAAACGTTGAGCCGTTTCACTCTACTTCTTCAATAAAGCTGCTGCCAACGCCCTGGCTTTTTGTCCCGGGTCAAGCCTTCTCTTGCTAATCCCTCAAATCGTGAAACCGCTCCATAAACCGAGCATGCTTACCAGAGCGCCAGCGGCCAAGGCCCAGACCGGATTGCAGTCGGTGACGACCACGAATGCCGCGGCTCCCAGAGTTATGCCGGCGCCTGGCAAGGAATGGTCAGCCGCCCTGGCTATTACTACTCCTCCGGCCAAGGTCAGCCCAATGGCGACCGGAACCAGCCCCTCCTTAGCCACGGGAATCCAGGGAGCGCCCGCGCGCCCGTGCAGCAGGCGTCCGGCGGCGATGGATAGTAGCGAGGTCGGAACCACCCACGAGAGGATAGCCACACCCAGGCCAGCCAATCCGCAAACGTGCCAGCCGATGAGCGCGACGACCATCACATTCGGTCCCGGCGCCGCCTGCGCGATGGCAAACAGGTTGACAAAGGTGGCGTCGTTCATCCATCCCAGGACTTCCACCACCTGCCGGTGCATGCCCGGCACCACGGCGCTCACCCCGCCCACCGCCACCAAAGACAATGAAGCGAACGTGACCGCGAGTTGCCAGAGCAGCTTGCCCGTCATGGCCGGCGCCTCAGAAATGCGGCGGCAATGCTGATGGGAGCAAGAACCAGCACGGCCGCGACCAGGGAAAAGTGCAGCAGGGCGACGGCGCAAAAGGCCATCAACCCAAAGAGAACCGCGACTTGGCTGAGATCGATGCGCCGCGCCATTTTGATGGCCGTGCCCATGATGAGTCCCGCCGCTGCCGCCGCCGAACCGCTCATGGCGGCTCGCACCTGCGTCAATTGCGCAAAATGCTCATACAGCAACGCCAGCCCGATCAGGATGGTTATCGGCATGACCATCAGGCCAACAAGGGCGGCAACCACACCCGGCAGCCCTTGAAAGCGGTCGCCGATCATAGCGGCGGCATTGATGGTGTTGGCGCCGGGCAGCACCTGGCCGATGCCGAGCAGCGACGCGTATTCCTTCTCGCTGAGCCAGGCGCGGTCTTCTACCATCACATGGCGCGACACCGGGGCCACGCCGCCGAAACCGAGCAGCCCAATTTTCAAAAAAGCCAGGAAAAGGTCCTTCAACCCGACCTGCGGCACGGTATTGGCATGCCCTGGGCTTTGCATTAGCGTCCTTTTCGGGCAGCGCGCCAGCCTGAATTATTCACGACGTTAAAGCCGCAAAAGGCCTCTTGTGCTGCAAACATTTTCAAAACAGTATTTAGAGCAACCAAAGTAGACTTCGATCGACGATAACACGCTCTAGTCAAATTGGGACTGATTCAACGCAACACTCCAGAGATACTGTATGCAATTGCGAGCGTGTCCAACTTCTAGAATATGGTCTCAGTATCCGAAAAAACCTCTTCCGCCGCGCCCACCTACCCCACGTTAAGGGATTCCCAGACCTGCTTTTCGAACAAACTGTACAGGAGGCCCGATCCGCGAGTGATGGCGGTTTTCCAGGCTTGGGCAGCTGGTTTTGTGTCATTCGAGGCCGGCTAACTAGAGCGGGCAATCGAGGGATTCTCCTGGGCCACGATCCCCAGCAACCGCCGATATTGCGTCTGCCAGGGGCGGTCATCTATTCGGAACCTGAGTTGCTAAATAGGTTTTACCGCCGGGCTGTTGGCCTTCAAGCGCAAATACGGCGCTTCCCGAGGACCCCCGGCGGCCGAAGCCATGGCGCGTGCGAGAGGTGTGGAATGTCAAAACTGCTCTTGATCGATGATGATGAACAGTTGCGGACGAGCCTGGCGGAATATCTTTCAAATCAAGGATTCGAGGTGCACCAGGCAGGCGAACGGGAAGAGGCCGAGGCGCTGATTCCATACTATTCCTACGCTATTGTGATCACAGACATATCTCTCACCAAACTTGGCGTTGAAGGGTTCGATTTGCTGAAAACGATCTCCCTTTTGAAACCGCGGCCCAAGGTGATCGTAATGAGCGGACATGGCGGCCCGGAGCACAGGCTGGTAGCGCAGGACTGCGGGGCAGACTTGTTTTTGCAAAAACCCTTTTCGCTGGCGACCTTGGAGAAACTCATCGGCGAGTGTGTTGGCAGTGCGCGGGGCGAATCCAATGAATCGATGCATGCTGGATAAGATGCTGGAGCCGGGTGGCATAACCACCGTGATGCAGCCTATCGTTCGTGTCTCCCGCGGCCTTTGCGAGGTGGCGAGCGTGGAGTGCCTTACCAGAGGTCCGGCGGGAAGCCCTTTTGAATCGCCGAGCGTGTTGTTCGAGTACGCCCGCCGAAAACACGCAGAAAACCTGCTGGATCGTCACGCCATCGCAACCGGATTGTTGGCTGCCAAGAGCATGCCCGCGCCGATGAGGATTTCCGTCAATGCATATGCCTCGACGGTGGGGGGCGATCCTGGATTCGTGGATTTCCTCTCCGAGACCGCACAGATATGCGGCATCGAGCTGCCTCGACTGACGGTTGAAGTGGTCGAGCACTCGCCGGCCTGGAATATCTCCGGGTTCCTCTCCGCTTTGCGCCAGCTGCGCATGTTTGGCATTCAGGTGGCGCTTGACGACGTTGGAACCGGGCATTCCAACTACCGCATGATGCTCGATGCCGAACCGAACTGCTTTAAGATTGACGCTTACCTGGTGCGTAAGGCATATGCCGATCGCAAGCGGCGGTCGGTGCTGGCTTCAATTGTCGCGCTGGCGCACGACCTGGGTAGCTCAGTGGTAGCTGAAGGAGTAGAGGAAGTTCAGGAGCTGGAGGTTCTGCTGGATCTTGGGGTCGATTTGATCCAGGGTTACCTGTTCAGCCGTCCGCTGCCGATCAATGAACTAATACCAGCCGTCACCAGGATCAATCGGCTTGGCTATATCCAGACGGCCAAAGTGCCAAGAAGGATGAAAACGCTGTTCGGCACGGATGAACTACCGGCTCAGGATCACGCGATGATAATCGTCCCGCGTCCGAGGCACACGCGGTTCCCCATCCGCACTGCATTTTCGCTATCACCCAGGCCGTGAATAGAAGCAGCAATGGCGATTGAATTGCAATTCCAATAACGTATGCTGAATTTAAACCAATCCGAATCGGTACCTGCTTCAAGATCTGAAGGCCGCCGCAGCTCCCGTATCCCGTTATCCATTCGAATTCTGGTTACTGGAACACACCCTGAAAGCGGCGCTCAATTCAAAGCAGTTGGAATGACTTTGGTTGTGAATAAACACGGTGCCTTGATTCGTACAATCCCGGGATTGCAGTCTGGCATGCCGATATGCATAACCGTCGCCGCCACTGGCAAGTCAGCCAAAGCGCGCATCATCTGGGACGGCCCCCAATCCAAAGGTAGATATGGGATCGAACTGGAGACTCCGGAAAATCTTTGGGATGTATTTTTTCCGCCTGTCGATTGGAGATCTTAAAAATAGGAAGTGGGCGCCGATATGTGCCTGAGTTGCTCCCGCCGTCTGGGAGGAGAAACTCAGGCGCCTCTATCGTGACCACAAAGTGTGGCGGCGGGCGAGAGTGCCCGCCGAACCGCATAACTAGCTGTAGTACTTCCCATTCACCTCTTCGCCCATGACCGCGAAGCTGGCGCTTGATTTTTCCAGCGGGTCCGTCTTGAACTCGAACTTGAGGGACGGTACCCGGATCGTCGCCTCCAATTGCGCAATCGCCTTGAAGCCAGTGAACCGGTACCACTCCTTGGGATTCTCATACTTCACCGGCTCGTCCCCGGCCTTCATTACCAGCTTGAAATCCATGAATCCGCGGCTGGTCCCGGCGTCAATGGCCGGCCATTTGGGCTGGTCCACGATTGGCACGTTCTTCATCACCAGCGTGGCCACTTTGCCGTCGGAGCTGAATATCAGCCCTCCATCCGGCACCGGCGCCACCCAGTACATGCCCTCCGGAGAAATTGGCGGATGGAAATCATGCACCTGGTTCTGAGGGGCAGCCTGCCCCTTGAACAGCGTCAGTCATATATGGGTAAACACACCTTGCTGCGCCTTGCGCGCCGCCCAGTATTCGCCCGTCATGTAGCTGTAATCGGTGGTCATCGTGCCCCACGCCAGCCGGTTGCCCTTGTTGTCCGTCCCCATTCCGGTGAAGCCGACAGCGCGCCCCAGCTTCCCTTTGAAATGGAAAATGTGGTTCAGTTCAAGGTCGAGATTCGGCTGCGGCATTTGATTGTGATTGCCGTTCTTGTCCAGCCACGGAATCGGATACGGACACGGTCCGCCATTGGCGGGCCCGCTCTTAGGAATTGGCGGGGCACAACTGCTTTGTTCGGTTGGAAACGCCACTTGTGGAACCAGCGACGCGATGGCCGCCGCTCCTCCAATTTGCAACCATGTTCTCCTGGGGATCTTCAGCTCGTACACGGACACCTCCTTGTAGTATCCAGGTTTCCCCAAAGCGGAGGAATTCTATATCATGTAGCATTTGGCGGGCAAATCGGTTTCCAACCCGCCAAAGAACGCTTCAGTTTCTATTTTCGCCCAGGTGAACGCAAATGGCGAAGGTTTTGGTGCCTTACACGGATTATTTTGCCCAGACAATGCAGCGTGTGAGCGACGAGGGACTGCTACTTGTCACGGTTGGCACTGACGGCAAGCCCAACGTGATGACTGTTGGCTGGGGGATGATCGGCGAGGTTTGGTACCGCCCGATCTTCCTGGTACTGGTCAGGCCGTCGCGCCACAGTTACAGCCGCATGGAACAGGTCAGCGATTTCACCGTCAATGTGCTTCCGAGGGAACTGGCCGCTGCTGCCAGCCTATGCGGAAGCGTATCGGGAAGAAACCACGACAAATTCCAGGAGGCGAAACTGACCCCCATTCCGAGCCGGGAAGTGCGCTCACCCATCGTCAAGGAATGTGTTGTCCACTACGAGTGCCGAACCGTCCACCGGGTGGACATGGCGCCCACCGCGCTGGTGCAGAGCATACACCAGCAGTTTTACCAGGACGGCAATTTTCACCGAATCTACTTCGGGGAGATCGTGGCCTCGTACGCTGAGGAGGATGCGGCTCAGCGTTTGAGCGCTCAAGGACAAGGCAGACCCAGCCCTCAACCGTGATCGCAAATACCGGCAATAAGTCTTGTGTTTGACTGGTTCGATGAGGAGGGGGATAAGACAGCCTGCCAGCGTACTCAAACCCATCCAAGCCCGGTAAAGGTGGACGTGGATCTTGCGGGCGCTACAATCTGGGTTCCAGCAAATTTTTTTGTTCAAAGCAGGGGTTGAGGAACTAACATTGTTTCCGCACAATGCAACTCCAGCATCTATTTCCGCCGCCCGAAGTGGCCCTCAAGATTGTGATCGCCATCGGCATCGGGTTTCTGGTCGGGCTGGAGCGCGAGTGGGCGCAAAAAGACGTTGGAGTGCGCACCTTTGCCGTGACCTCGCTGCTGGGGATGCTGGGCTCGCTGCTGGGTGCGCAATTCGCGCTTCTGGCCGTGATTGGCTGCCTGCTGTTCATCGTGTTTATCAATCTGCGCGCCATCCTGGCCAATCGCGCGCCCGAGATCACCACTTCCGTGTCGCTGATAGTGGTCTGCTTCCTGGGAATTCTTGCCGGGCGCGGACACATGTTTACGCCAGTGGCTTCAGCCATCATTCTTACAATGCTGCTGACCTGGAAGGCTGAGTTCACCCGCTTTGCCGGCGGCCTGACGCCGCAGGAGATCCGCAGTGGGGTCCTGCTGGGACTTTTAGGACTGGTGATTTACCCCTTACTGCCGAACCACTTCATCGACAAGTGGCACTTGTTGAACCCGCGCGAAGCCTGGATTACGGTGATAGTGCTGGCGGGCATCGGTTTCGTCAACTATGTGCTGCTGCGGCTCTACAGCAACCGGGGACTGTACTACGGGGCGGTGCTGGGCGGGCTGGTGAACAGCACTGCGGCGGTCGCCGAACTTGCGCATTGGGCGCGCTCGCTGGAACAGCAGTTCATCTCAATGCCCCTAGGCTTGATTCTGCTGACCCGCACGGCAATGTTCGCCAGGAACCTTGCCATACTGGTGATCTTTGCTCCAGCGGTCGCGGCCATAGGACTCTGGCCCCTGCTCTCGATGGCTCTTGCCGCTGCCCTGATTGCCTGGAGCGGCCACCGCAGGGGCCAGGCGCCCGAACAGCAAATGAAAATTTCTTCCCCGGTCTCCCTGCGCCGCGTGTTTTCCATGGGAGCCATATTCGTCACCATCCAGATAGCCAGCGCCTTGGCGGAGCGGCATACCGGCCGGGCAGGCTTTCTGATCGTCAGCTTCATCGGCGGTCTGGTAAGCAGTGCGAGCACCACGGCCAGCGCCGCGCTCATGAGTTCGCGCGGGGAAATCGACGCTCCCGTGGCCGCAGCCGCGGTGGTGCTGGCGTCGGTCTCCAGCGCGCTCTCCAATCTTCCGATTATTTACCAGCAGAGCCGCAACAAGGCCCTGAGCCGGGCGGTGGCGGTGGTCTCCTTCGGAGTCGTTCTGATCGGGCTCGGCGTTCTGGGGATAACCCGGAAAATCCTGCAGTAATCGCGTGGAGGAAGGTAGCGCTGGCCTCGCTGAGCGGGGCCGGCTGTCTGGGGGGCGTCCACGCCCGCCGGATCGGCACGGTGCGTACGAGATGTCCGCACCTACTGCCGGTCTCCCACCCCAGCAAGCAAAAAAGCAGGCTTGCTGGGGACCCCGGCCTGGAGTCCGGCGCTACACGGGATAGTAGTGCAGGCGGTTGAACTCCAGGCAGCAGGAGTCGCCTTCGGCAAAATCAGCCGATCTCCGGCCCTTCTGTACGCGCACCTCCGCCGTTCCAACCATGACGCGGTAGTCGATGATGTCTCCGAGGTACGCCTTTCTCTTTACCGTTCCTCTGACGCCACCCATTATCGATTCGCTGGGGTGCAGATCGATCTCCGACGGCCGGCAGGCAATCGTGAGCCGGCGGGAGTCGGCGCCGGGCGGAGGCTCGTGACTGACAACTCCCGCATCCTCGGCATTCTCAACGCGAACCTTGCCGCCGCTGACCACGGCGGGAATGAAATTTGAAAGACCAATAAAGCTGAAGATGAAGCGGTTGGCCGGCTTGGTGTAGATGTTCAGCGGGGTATCGACCTGCTGCGCCACGCCGTCGCGCATCACCAGGATGCGGTCCGACAGCGCCATGGCCTCCGCCTGGTCGTGGGTAACGAAGAGGATGGTGAAGCCGAACTTCTTCTGCAGGTCCTTGATCTCGAAGCGCATCTCTTCGCGCAGCTTGGGATCGAGGTTGGAGAGCGGCTCGTCCAGCAGCATGACCGCCGGGTTGATGGCGATGGCGCGCGCCAGGGCAATGCGCTGCTTCTGGCCGCTGGAGAGCTCGTTCGGATAGGTACGCTCGTATTTTGCCAGGCCGGTATGCAGGATGGCGCTGCGCGTGCGTTCGCCGATCTCGGCGCGGCTGAGGTGGCGGATCTTCAGCGGAAAGGCGACGTTCTCGAAGACGTTCAGGTGCGGCCACACGGCAAAGGCCTGGAAGACCATGCCGAAGTTTCGCTTCTCCGGCGCAAGGTAATACTTCCTGGCGCTGGAGGAGAGCAGGCGCCCGCCGACCGAAATCTCGCCCTCGTCGAGGTCTTCGAAGCCGGCCACCATGCGCAGGGTGGTGGTCTTGCCGCAGCCCGAGGGTCCCAGCATGGAGAAGCACTCTCCCGGCTCGATCTCGAGGTTGAGATCGCTGACGGCGGTCACGCTGCCGAAGCGCTTGGTCACGTGTTCCAGCTTGACGTAAGCCATGGCTAGACGTTCTCCAGCTTCGAGCGCGTGACCCGCTTAATCACTAACTGGCCGACGACAATGATGACCAGCGCCACCGATGCCAGCGTGGCCGCATAGACGGTTTCGCCATCTTCATTAAGCGCGTAAATGGCCACCCCGATAGTGCGCGTGGTCGGGCCGTAGAGCAGCACCGATGTGGTCAGCTCGCGCAGCGCGGGCAAAAAGATCAGGAAAAAGGCGGCCACCATGCCCGGCTTGATCAGCGGGATAACGATGTCTTTGAGCGCCTGCCAGTGCGAGGCGCCGCAGGCGCGCGCCGCTTCTTCCAGGGAATCGTGCACCTGCTCCAGCGCGGCGGAGTTGGACTTGAGCGAGAACGCCATGTAGCGCGCGATGTAGGCCACCAGGATGATCCACGCCGTGTTATAGAGGTTGACGCCGAAGCGGCCGCTCCACATCAGGATCACGCCCAGGGCGATCACCGTTCCCGGCAGCGAAAAGGGCAGCACGCCGAGAAACTCCAGCAGGAACTTGCCGCGCACCTTCATCTTTACCGTCACGTAGGAGATCAGCGTGCCTACCAGCATGGTCACGAAGGCCGCCGCCAGCGACAGGTAGAAGCTGTTCCAGATGGCGTCCCTGGTCATCTTCCATTCGAACAGGATGTATTTCAGATTGCCCAGCGTCATGTTTGCGGGAGTGAATTCCAGGCCGTAGGTCTTGAGCGTTCCGACCATGAAGATGGTGACCGTGGGCAGCACGACGGTGATGGCGATGTAGAGGACGCTTAGCAGCAGCAACGGAACCTTGAGCCTGCGCAGTTTGAGCAGTACCGGGCGCATGCTTTTGCCGGCGATCACCTGGAAGCGTCCGGCCTTGAGCACAAAGCTTTGCGCGTACAGAATCACCCCGGCCGAGACCACCAGGATGGTGGAGAGAATTGTGGCCGTGCGGATGGCGGCGAAGCTTCCGCCGCTCTGGTAGATGCGCTCGTAAATCTTGGTCGGGATGTTGTAGATGCCGACCTCGTTGCCGAGAATGGCGGGCACGCCAAAATGGGCCAGCGAATAGAGTGCCACCAGCAGCGCTCCGGCTCCGATGCTGGGCAGCATGAGCGGCAAGGTGATTTTGCGGGTGATGGCGAACAGTCCGGCGCCGGAGATGCGGGCCGATTCCTCCAGCGTCGGGTCCATGCGCTCCAGCGCCCCGGAAACCTGTATGAAGACGAACGGAAACAGGTACATGGTTTCCACGGCGATGATCCCGCCCAGGCTGTAGATGTCGAAGGGTGCGCTCTCGAATCCGAAGATTTGCATCAGCAGCTTGCTGACGTAGCCGGAGCGCGGCGAAAGCAGCATCTTCCAGGCCAGGGCGCCGATGAACGACGGCAGCATGAAAGGCACCAGGAACAGCAGCTTCATGGTGTTCTTGAAGGGCAGATCGGTGCGCGAGACCAGCCAGGCGAAGAAGACGCCGATGATGGTGCTGAAGAAGGTCACACCGGCGGCGATAACCAGCGAGTTCTTCAGCGCCTCGTAGGTATCCGGCTCGCCCAGCACCAGCACAATGTCTTTGATATTGAGCTGCCCGTTGACGAAGAACGCCGTCACCAGGATCAGAAGCACCGGTACGGCCACTACTACCACCAGGACGAGGACTGAGAGGGCAAGAAGAATTTCGGCAATCCCCATCGACCCGATCCACCGCAGCAGCCGCCAAAGCGGCGTCTGTCGTGGGCCGCGGCTATGCTCATCTGGAATCATTGGGCAGCTCCCGCCGCGTTATCCCCTGCGAATGCAACTGCGGCATTCGCCGGGGGCCCCAACGCGGCCGCCACTGGCTTCTCGTGGAACCACTTGAGATCGAGAAAACGCAGGCCGACTGTCTCGCCTTCCTTGAAGATGCGGCTGGAGGCCAGTGCCTCGTGAATGTCCTGCTGAACGCGTATCTCCGCCGCCCCGATCGATACGCGGTAATCGATGGTCGGGCCCAGGTAGACCGCACGCTTCACCTTGCCTCGGCAGCCATCGGCGCCGGCAAAGAGCTGAACATCGTGCGGGCGGCAGCCCGCCACCAGCGCGCCGGAGCGGACGGCCTCGACCTGCTCGGGGATCAGCGGGTATTCCAATGCGGAATCGCTGCCCGCCACATAAACGTTGCCGCTCCGCCATTCGAGCGGGATGAAATTGGAGATCCCCATGAACTTGAAGACGAAGCTGTCGGCCGGTTTTTCGTAGATGTCATCCGGCGCGCCGACCTGGCGTACGGCGCCGCTTTCGTCGAGGATGGCCACCCGGTCGGAGATGGCCAGCGCCACTTCCTGATCGTGGGTAACGTAAAGAATGGTGAGCCCGGTGTTCTTCTGCAGCTCCTTGATCTCGAAGCGCATCTCCTCGCGCAGGTTGGCGTCCAGGTTGGAGAGCGGCTCATCCAGCAGCATTATCTGCGGGCGGGAGATGAGCGCCCGGGCGAGGGCCACGCGCTGCTGCTGCCCGCCCGAAAGCTGGAAGGGCAGCCGGTCTTCCAGCCCTTCGAGTCCCACCATGGCGATGGTTTTTCGCGTGCGGCCGCCGGCTTCGGCGCGGGCGATCTTCTGCATCGTCATCGGGTACACGACGTTGCCGAAGACCGTCTTGTGCGGCCACACGGCGTAGTCCTGGAAGACGATTCCGATGCGGCGCTTTTCCGGAGGAAGGAAAATCCCGCGGGCGTGGCTGGAGACCAGGGTGTCGCCGATCCAAATCTCTCCACTGTCCGGCTGCTCGAAGCCGGCAATGAGACGCAGCACCACTGTCTTGCCGCAGCCTGAGGGACCGAGAAAGGTAAAGCATTCGCCGTCGCGTATGCTCATGCTCAGGTCGCGCACGATCTGGTGCTTGCCGTATGACTTGTTTACCCCCTGCAACCGCACGCCGGCCATGTTTACTTGGCCCGCATGATGGCTTCGAACTTCTTGATGATGGCCTGCTTGTCGCGCATGGTCTTGGCGTAGTCCAGCTTCATGGCGCGCTTGACGGCCTCATCGGCGGAAGGCAGTCCGAACTTGCTGTTGGTGGCCACGTCGGAGCGCACGGGAAGAGTGCCCGACTGGGCGATGATCGTCTGCCCTTCCTTGGAGAGAAGGAAATCGATGAACTTCTGCGCCGCGGCCTGGTTGGGCGTGCCCTTAATGATCGCCACGGGGCTGGGAATGACGAGCATCTCCTTAGGGAAGAAGAAGCCCAAGCTGGCGTCCTTCTCCATCTTGTCGGTGACGATGTAATCGACGCCGAGGGTAGCTTTGAGGTCGCCGGAGGCGGTGTCATCGACCACCTGCCCCGAGCCCTGGCCCATCAGCGCGCCGTTGGCTTTGAGCTTCTGGATGTAATCCCAGCCAAGATTGTCGGCAATCATGGCAATGCTCATGAATGCCGTCCCGGAGAGCGCCGGGTTGGCAATGGCGAAGCCGTTCTTGAAGCGCGCATCCAGCAGGTCTTGCCACGACTTCGGCGGAACGGTCACTTTCTTGGTGTTATAAGCAATGCCCAGCGTTCCAAGGCGCGCCGGCGTGAAAAAGCCGTCGGGATCCTTGACCGTGCTCTGCACGAACTGCGCCTCGGGAGAGACGTACTTCACGAACATGCCTTCGCTCTTGAGCTGGTAGAAGTCGGGAACCTCGCTATGCCAGAGGACGTCGACCGTCATCTTGCCGGCCTGACGCTCTGCGGCGATCTTGGCCATGAGTTTGCCGGCGCCGGCGGAGTAATAGTCGAAGGCGATCTCCGGATGCTTGGCCTTGAAGGCGTCGCGCAATTTGCCGATAAGGCTTTCCTTCATCGAGGTGTAGACCATCAGCCGTTCGCCGGCGCTGGCCGTGGAAGGCGTGGAGGAACGAGTGCAACTGGTCATAGCACCCAGGGCGCAACTGAACACTAATGTGACAGACAAAAGCTTTTTCATGGCGATTCACCTTTGCGGCAGCCGCGTGAGAGATGTCTCTGGATATCAGCCGCATCATAGCACCGCGCTCGTGGTGCAGAGGAGGAAATATCAAGTCGCACCACGCGCGACGCCCGGCCGCGCTGACGCCAGGATCATAATCGCAGAAAAAGGCTTGTCTATTCTTGAGCATCTCGGGGAAACGCACATGGTGAATTAGCGGCGCGGCCCAACGCAAGGCGCTAATGCGGGCCGGAGAAAGGCATCAAGACGCCGGAACAATTCCCGCCTGAGGATACAGGTAAGGGCCTGAGCGTGATCAAACAACAAGGATTCTTGGCGATAGACAGGGACCGCGAACGGGCACGGTTAAATTCAGCGTGCGTAGTCTGCGGTTCAGCAAACCCGAAGGGTCTGCGAATCAGTTTCCAACAGCGTGCCGACTTAATTTGCGCGGACTGGACTCCTACCAGTGACTGGGAGGGCTTTCAGGGAGTAATTCACGGCGGAATTATCACCACGGTGCTGGATGAGGCGATGTCAAAGGCCATCATCGCCCGGAACTGGGAGGCCCTGACCGTCGAGTTGAAGGTTCGTTTTCGCGGACGTGTCTCGGCAGGTCAAGCGTTTCGTATCAGAGGCTGGGTGGTAGAAAAGCAGCGCCGAAAAATTCTGACAGAAGCTACTCTGACAAGCACCACCGGAGAGGAATGTGCACACGCTTGGGCAACGTTTTTAGTGCCGCTCAGGAGCTAAAATGGCGCCCTCTCTCGACGCCGAAGCTATCGGCAGGAACGGCATTCCAGAGTTGGCGGGCATTTGCGCGCGAGAGCCGGAACGGGCCGGCCTGGCTGGCTGTGCCCGGCGGCTACGCGCTGAAGATCGGCAGGTTTTCCGCCAGGAAGAAAAACACCAGGCCAGCGGCGGCCACCACGCCCGCGCCGTTCTTTCAGCCGGTCACGAATTACTTCGAACATCCCGCATGAAACGTCATTCAACGAATACCGGCCACCGGTCAACGTCAAGCACCCCAGCAAGCGCCACAACGGCGCTTGCCAGGGGCCCCGGAACCAGGTGGCCGGACACTGCAAGGCAACATCGGTCACGATATTGCTATCGGCAAAAGACTACTTGCCGTACTCCCCGGTTTCCTTGAGGATTTCGTCCACCCTGATGGCCTTGTCCTTCGCCATCTTTTCCAGATTTGGCGACTGGCCCTTGGTGTCGATCGATTCGATAATCAGTTCGCCGATCAGATCACGGACTTCGCCTACGGCACTCATGAAAGGGCGATCCAGCGGATTGCCATACCTGGCGGCAAAAGCCCGAGTCTCGATGAGCTCACGGCTGATCTTGGCCGCTACCGCTTTGTCTTGCCATACGGAGGAGCGCGCCATCGTGATGCCGGCAAGTACCCCCTTACTAGCCATTTCCTTGCTCGTCGCCCACTGCAGGAACTTCATTGCCAGATCCTTGTGCTTCGATTGCTGAGAGATTGCCATACCCCACGCGGTGGCGAAATAGGGCGTGCTCATCTTCGGACCGGCGGGAAAGTTGGCAATCCCGACATTGGCGGGTGCGACTTGCGTCTTGGTCGGATCGACGACCTGCCCGTAGAAGACGGCGGTATCAGTCCACATGGCGATCTTGCCAGCCTGGAACAGCGGCAGGATATTTTCCCAGGACATTGCCGTCACGCCCTTGGGACCATAGTTGGCCACCAGCCTGCCGTAGAAGCGGATGGCGTCAAGCGCGGGTTTGGAATCAAAGACAGCAACACCCTTGTTAAGATAAAGTCCGCCATAGTTATAGACGTAGCTCGACGCCTGGGTCACAGCGGCTGCGCCTTTGCCGCGCGAGGCAATTCCTGCAATGCTGTCCGAGTTGAGCTTCTTGGCAGCGGCTTCCAGTTCGGCAAAGTTGGCGGGAACCTTGAGGCCGGCTTTCCGGAAAAGATCTTTCCGGTAATAAAGCACCTCCCAGTCCATAACCAGCGGTACAACGTAGACTTTTCCCTCGAAGGTAACGACGCTCATGACATTCTTCGGATAATCAGAGAAGTCCATGTTGAGCGGCTCGTTCCAACCGTTCTTGTAGAACATCTTCACTTCCTGCAGGGGACGGGTCATGAATACATCGACAGACGACGAGCGGGTGGCAAACTCGGTGGCCAGTTTCGTGCTGAGCTGGCTTTCCTGCAGTTGTTCGACCTTGACCCGGATTCCGGTAGCCTTTTCAAATTCGGGGATGGAGGCCTTTACCAGATCGCCGTAAGGATGGTTCCCCAGCAGAACACGAATTTCCTTGTTCTGAGCCAGCGCGCTGGTGCATAGGTAGAGCGAAAAAATAAAAACCAGTGTGGTAACCACTATCTTCTTCATTAATTCCTCCGCGTATAGATGAGATACCGATCGGAAATATGTAAGACATCGCTTCGAACTTTTCACCGCGTTGCCGAGGCTACCGACGATGGCCGCATCTTGCGGATGCAACTGACGATGGCCTCCGAGGTCAGCCCGTAATGGGCCAGCAGTTCCGGGTAGTTCTCGGCCGAGGTGCCGAAGCGGTCCTGGATTCCCACAAATTCCAGCGGCAGGCCGACAACCCCGCGCAACGCCTCGGCGATGGCGCTGCCCAGTCCGCCGATTACGCTGTGCTCTTCGGCGGTCACCGCCCCCCAGCATCCCTGCGTGCAGTCGATGACTGCCTGCCGGTCCAGCGGCTTGACCGTGCTGACATTGACCACCTTCACCGAAATCCCGTCCTTTTCCAGCGCTTCGGCCGCCTCCAGCGACTTTGAAAGCATCACCCCGTTGGCGAAGACAACCACGTGTTTGCCTTCTCTCAGCGGGTACAGCTTGCCGATCTGGTACTCGCCCTCCTCGCTGGTCAGGATAGGCAGTTCGCTGCGGCTGACCCGCAAGTAGACCGGCCCACGCCAGCCCACCATGGCCTTGACCATCTTGCGCGTCTCCACCGCGTCGGCCGGCACCAGCACCGTCATGTTGGGAATCGCCCGCATGATGGCCACGTCCTCCACCGACTGGTGGGTCGAGCCGTCGCCGAAATCCGACAGCCCCGAACTCGATCCGCAGATCTTGACGTTGAGCCTGGCGATGGAGATGGTCTGCCGCAGTTGGTCATAGCATCGGCCCGAGGCAAACGTGGCAAACGAACTGATGAAAGGAATCTTTCCCGTCAGCGCCAGTCCCGCCGCCGTCGAGGCCATGTTCTGCTCGGCAATGCCCATCTCGAAGAAGCGCTCGGGATAGGCGTTCTGAAACAGAATTGACATGGTCGACTTGCCCAGATCGGCTTCCAGCACAACGATATTCCTGTTCTCTTTTCCCAGCTCGACCAGGGTCTCGCCATAGGCGGTCCGCAGACTTGTGGTGGTCATATTTGTTTCTCCTGCCACTGCTGGCGCAGCTTCTCCAGGTCCTTTATGGCGATTTGGTACTGTTCGGCCGTCATGGCCCCGTTGTGAAAGGCGGCGTTGTGTTCGGCGAAGGAAATGCCTTTGCCCTTGACGGTGTTGGCGATGATGACGGTGGGTTTGCCCTTGACGGTATCGGCCTGGTCAAGCGCTTCAATGATGGCAGCCGGGTCGTGCCCGTCGATCTCGATGAGGTTCCAGCCGAAGGCGCGCCACTTGGCGGCTACGTCCCCGATGTCGAAGCGATCGACGATCGGGCCGGTCGCCTGCACTCGGTTGCGGTCGACGATGGCGGTCAGGTTGTCGAGCTTGAAGCGGGCCGCCGCCATGGCGGCTTCCCAGATCTGCCCCTCGGCCAGCTCACCGTCGCCGATGATGACGTAAACTTTGCTCTTCTTGCCGTCCAGCCGCAGCCCCAGCGCCATGCCGTTGGCCACCGACAGGCCTTGCCCCAGCGAGCCGGTGTTGGCTTCCACCCCAGGCGTGCTGGTCATGTCGGGATGGCCCTGCAGCATGCCGCCCAGCACTTTCACTTTCTTTAGCTCTTCGGTGGGGAAGTAGCCGGCCATGGCCAGGGCAGCATATTGCACCAGCGCCGCGTGTCCCTTGCTCAACAGAAACCGATCCCGGTCTTCCATCGCCGGACTCTTGGGATCGATTTTCATTTTGTGAAAGTAGAGCGCCGCCACGATCTCGGCACAAGAAGAAGAGCCTCCCAGATGCCCGACTTTGCCTATGCCAATCAGGTCCTTGACGATGTGCTCGCGCAGATCAAATGCCTTTTCTTGCAGCTTGTGAACCAGTTCGGATGAGACCACGTGTTTCTCCATTCCAACTAATTATTAAGAACAACTTTAATCAGTGCGCCGGGGTCCTTGGCCAGTTTGGCAAAGAGTTCGACCCCTTTTTCCATCATGGGCGCTTTCAGGCTGATCATTGGCTCGAGGTTCAGCTTCCCGCCGTTCAACAGCTCTGCGACCTCGCCGAATTCCTTGAATGAGTAGAGAAATGTACCCACTACGCGCAGTTCTCTGGTGACGATTTCCTGCATGTTGAGGTTGATCATCTTGGCCGAGTTGCCGATCCACACCGCCGTCCCGCCAACTCTCAGGCAGGCCATCGCCTGCTGCACGGTGGGCGCCGCGCCGACCGCTTCAAAGGCAACGTCAACGCCAACTCCGCCGGTCTCATTCCTGACGCGCTCGGCAATATCGCCTGTCGACGGGTTGATAGCGCAGTCCGCCCCCATCTGCCTGGCAACACCGAGCCGAATATCACTGAGATCGGAGACGAATATTTTGGCCGGATTGCGCATCCTGACGATGGCCATGGCCAGCAGTCCGATCGTCCCCGATCCGACGATCAAGACGTTCTTGCCTGTCAGATCGCCGGCATGATTCACCGCCCGGTAGGCTACGGCCAGGGGCTCCATCATCGCGCCCACGTCATAGGAGACATTGCCGGCGAGTTTGAACAGAAGCTTGGCCGGAAGGGACACGTATTCGGCCATGGCCCCGTTGCAGTCGAGCACCCCGAGGGCCTTCTTGTGGAGGCAGACATGAACGTTGCCCTGCCGGCAGGGCTCGCAGGTTCCGCAGAAGATGACGGGATAAGGCGCCACCCGATCGCCCACCCTGACCTCGATCACGCCTTCGCCGACAGCGGCAACTTCGCCGGAAAACTCGTGGCCCATGACCATGGGCGGGAGTCGTCGACCGGTAATTCCCAGGTAGCCATGCACGTCCGAGCCGCAGATACCACAGGATATTACCCGGACCAACGCCTCTCCGGGCGCCGGCTTGGGATCGGCGATCTCCGCCAGCCGCAGGTCTTGCGGCCCATAGTAGACTAGCGCTTTCATGCTTCCGCCCTTTCCTGCCCGGACACGGACGGTTTCATCTGGAATCTCCCTTTTGACAGGAATCACCTTTTTCTAGCTCTGAATGGCTGAAATTGTACTGCTCGGGAGTGAGTTTACAAGCTAAAACTGCATCAGCCAACGCAAAACGGCTCGATGCCGCACAATTCTGGGATAAGCGCAACTGTTACAAGTTCAAAAAGGAAATGCGGGCTCTGTTGAACTCAAACCACTGGCGGCATTTGCGGCAAAACCTCACGCAATGCCCAAGAGATACGCTTGACAGCATCATCGATGACCGCAACGCTTTCCTTGTCTTCTCTGATGGTGGAGTGGTAGGCAATCACCCGCAAAGCATTGCGAATATGGTGATTCATGTCTGCTATGACCTTGAGGCGCTCTGCCACAGCTTTCCGTTTTCTGTCCTCAAACCCGCATTTCCTTTTTGACCCCTGACCGATTCCGCTTATGATGTCGTAAACACCCAGTATTTATGCGGCCCTGAAGATTACGACATGCACTCCGGAGGCCAATACCCAGTGGGTGAGACAAAGAATCGGCCGTTTCAGTTCTCTTTTAGTTCCTCCCTGAAGGTTGATTTCCAAGGATCACGAGTCACCTCCGATGCCGGTCTGCTGGTAGTCCGAGAGTTGGATGAACGTTTGGGTCTGAGCCAGCTCATCTCCGACAACCTGACCGACGCTCGCCACGGCAAGAACACGCAACTGCCTCTGCCGGACCTGTTGCGCCAGTCGATCTACAGCCGCCTGGCTGGCTATGAAGACCTCAACGATGCCGAGCGCCTGTCGCAAGACCCGACCTTCCGCTTGATCGGCTCCGAGAAGATATGGGAGCGGGGCGCGGCTCTGCCCTCTCGCCTGCACTGGTTCGAGACTGAAGTGCTGACGCAAGCTGGCAACCTAAACGGTCTGGCCACCATGAACCGCGAACTGGTGGGGAAGGCGGAAGACATGGGGTGGTCGTGGCGGGCGGTGCTGGACATGGACAGCACGGAGATTCCGGTTTATGGCGAGCAGGAACAAAGCGCCTATAACGGACATTTCGAGTCGACCTGCTATCACCCGCTGCTGCTGTTCAACCGTGACGGCGACTGCGTTGCGGCCAAACTGCGGCCGGGCAACGTTCACAGCGCGGACGGCTGGGAAGAGCTTCTGCTGCCGGAGATCGAACGGCAACAGCAGTTGGGCAAGGAAGTCTGGTTTCGGGCGGACGCCGCGTTTGCGAAACCGGAGATCTACGAAGCACTGGAAGAGCGTGGAGTGAAGTACGCGATCCGGCTTCCGGCCAACGACAGCCTGATGCGGGACATTGAGGAAATGCTGACCCGGCCACTGGGGCGACCCGCGCAGAAACCGCTGGTGCGGTACAAGGGCTTTCTGTATCAGGCCGCCAGTTGGAAGACCGCCCGCCGCGTGGTTGCCAAGGTGGAGTTCCATGCCGGGGAACTGTTCCCACGGGTGGGCTTCATCGTGACCAACACGCAG
>JBEKQR010000018.1:0-21435 GCA_049519515.1 Candidatus Korobacteraceae bacterium | reverse complement strand
CCGCCGCCCATGGTTGCCATGCCGTCACCTGCATCACGGCCCTGACGGTGCAGACCACGCAAGGGGTTCGGGCGGTGGAACCGGTCAGTGCCGGGATTGTCGGGCGCACACTCGGCGAGCTCGCTTTGGACCTGCCTATCGCGGGGGTCCGCCTGGGAATGCTCGGCTCAGCCGCGGTGGCGCGGGTGGTGGCGGAGTTTCTTGAGGCGCACCGCCCCCCAAACATAGTGGTCGATCCTGTCGTTCGCTCCAGCTCCGGCGCCGAATTGCTCACCCCGGATGGGCTGGTTGTCCTGCGGCAACGGATTCTGCCGCTCGCCTCGGTGGTGACCCCCAACCTGGATGAGGCCGCCATTTTGACCGGGATTGCCGCTGCCGACCTCGCGCAAGCGCGGCGGGCAGGCGAACTGTTACTGGAAACCGGGGTGCAGGCGGTGGTCGTCACCGGCGGGCACCTGCCAGAACCAACCGACACCTTGCTCTGGAAACAGGAGGGCACGCTTCACTGCCGCTGCTTTCCTTCGCGCAAGGTGGAATCGACCTCTACCCATGGCACCGGCTGCGCCTTTGCGACCTCGCTTACCTGTTGTCTGAGCCTGGGGATGGCGCTTCCGGAAGCCGTCGCCCGGGCGCAAGAGTACGTTCTTCGGGCTATTCAAGAGGCGGAGCCGCTGGGCAAAGGCGTCGGCCCAATCAATCATTTGTGGAACTTAGAGGTCAGGGAGTAGGTGGTCGGGGATCAGATAGGCTATTGGCAAGGTAGCGCCGCCAGCCTCGGCGGCGGGTTCTCTTGTCTCCTGAGAAAACCCGCCGCCGACAAGGACGCCGGCGCTACACCCACCCTTATTTTGGCTGTTCGGAATCCGGCAGGGGTGGCATGACATCCTGTACCGGCCCGTTTTCGATTCCTGTGCCGGGAGCCTTAGTTGGCGCCGATGGACTGGACGTAGCCGGCTGCTCGGAATCCGGCAGGGGTGGCATTACATCCTGGACAGCGCCATTCTCGACCGCCGTGGCTCGGGGTGGAGGCGGAGTTGCTGTGTTGCCGGCCCTTGGCCCGGAGGGCCGGGCGGGGCCCTCCATCGGCGGTGGCGGCTGAGACGGCTCTATGACCGGCGTGTTATCACGCCGAAGCAGCGCTGGCGGGGTCTTGGCCTCGCGCCTGCGGATTTCCAGGGCGGTTTTCTGAGCCGAATCGACGGCCTGGTCGCCGGTGGTCGCCACCAGCGCCAACGATTCGCCTTCCATCTCCTTACGGGTAGCCGAAGCCACCCGCGACTTTGCCTTGCGCGCATCCTGCGCTTTGGCGTAGAAATACTCCGCCGTTTCGCGATCTCCATCCAGTTCGGCTACATAGCCCATATTGTTCAGGGTAAAGGCGTCGCTGGGGTCGAGCTTGTAGGCCTCGGCGAAGAATTGCCTGGCCAGCTTGCGTTCATTGCGGTTTTCGGCGGAGACACCGCGCAGGTTCAGGCGCGCGACTTTGACGTCCGCGCCCCCTTGGCGCTCGCGCCGGAAGGCGTCTTCAGCCTTTCTGGCATTCTCGGCGGCAACCGAACTTATGCCTTCGCCCCTCCACTTCTTATTCATCGCGACCACGATGCGCTCTTCCGACCCGGTGGCTGCGGCTCGGGAATAGAGTTTTATGGCCTGTTCCAGCTCCCCTTCTTTCTCCTTGGCATAGGCGAGATTGTTCAGGGTAAACGGATTCCTGGGATCAAGCGCCAGAGCCTTCTGCAAGATCAGGTCCGCCTCGGGCGCGCGGTCTTTTTCAACCAGGCCCATGGCCTGCACGTTCATGCGGTTGACTTGCATGTGCTCGTCCGCCGCGTTGCCGGCCACCTTGTCTACCGGCTTGCCGATAGCCCCCTGGTCCGTGGCCTTGACCACAACCGCCTCCGACGGATGCTCAGCGGCCAGGGCATAGAACCGCTGCGCGCTATCGAGATCCCCGTCAAGTTCGGAGATATAGCCCAGGTTGTTGAGCGTGAAAGGATCGTCGGGATCGATAAGGTACGCCTTGTAGAACAGCTTTTTGGCCTTGGCGTAATCGTGCTTGCCGAGGGCCTGCACCCCTTCCTGGTTGAGCTTCTGCACCGGAGTTGGCTTGGAGCTCTTGGGCAGCGGGATGCGTAAATTTCCGGCAAAACACGCCGTGGCGCCTAACAGCAGGAGAGCAAGTGTTATCTTCACCCCCCGGCAGGTATCGCCAGGATGTTGCTGGGCGCAAAGGCGCGGGGAACGGTGCGCTTCGAGAAAAAACATCAGACCTCCGGAAGGTGCGGTCAACGCCATACTGAGCCGGGCTGCCGCTCATCATTGGATGGAGAAAAGAGGGGTTTTGTTGTGCGCTTTCATTGTAGGGATCAGGGATCAGGGGTTAGAGGGCAGATAGGCATGATACTGGAGAAGGATGCATGTAATTCAGGTTTATGCAATGTCTACCCCCCTAATTCCTAACCCCTATCCCCCTCAGTAAAACGATTGCGCCCTGGCCGGCATCCAACCAAGAGCCAGAGCTCCTCAAGCTCTCGCCGCGTGCCACTGCCGTCACGAGGACCCCTGATGAAAAAACTGTTCCCTGTGTTTTCGCTGCTTGTCTTTTGGCTGGTCTGGGCGCAGGCGCAGACTACCAAGCCGGACTCTCCGGCAGCCGGCGGCGCCGGAGCGCAAGCCAATCCTCAGACGGAGATGATTCCTGAGTCGGCCACTCCCGGCATGGACCCGATCCTCGATCCGGGGCCGCTGCCCAACAAGCGGCTAGCCCTCATCGGCGGCCTGGTCAAACGCATCGACATGATCCGCAACCGCATGGTGGTTCAACCCTTTGGCGGAGGCCAGGCGGCGGTGATCTGGTTCGATGACCGCTCGCACATTTATCGCAATGGAGCGGCCGTAACCGAAGCCGGCATTCATCGCGGAGACCGGGTGTATGCCGACACCATGGAGCTCCATAGCAGGATCTTCGCCCGCACTATTCGCGTCGAGAGCGCTTCCAGCCCGGCGGAAGCCCGCGGCCAGCTCTTGCGCATCGCCCCCCGCGAGCACATGGTCGAGATGCGCGACACGTTGACGGCCAACCTGGTCACCTTCTCGCTTTCCGATCACACCAACATTCACCAGAAGAATAATCCGGCTACGGCCGGCGATTTGCTCCCCGGCACCCTGCTGGCGGTCGTCTTCGTCCCCGGACACAAAGGCGGGCTGGCGCAGGACATCAACATTCTCGCCATTCCGGGCCATAGCTATGACTTCGCCGGACGGATCACGAATGTTGACGTGCGCAGTGGATTAATTGCGGTCGACAACGAAAGCGATGGCAAGAACTACGAAATCGGCTTCGAGGGCGCCAATGTCAATCGCGAACAACTGCGGATCGGGGCGGTCATCGCCGCCACCGCCGAGTTTAACGGCCGGGGCTATAAAGCCCACTCGATCACGGTAACGCAGCCGGCAACCGATACCGCGACGCAATGAGCTAACCCCGGGTGCCCCGACTTTGCCTGGCAAAGCCCTCCTGCCTACTAATTTCTGGTTCCCGTTTTGGCTGGGTGTTGATAAGGCCTGTTCTACGCCAGTTATGCCGAGCTAGACGATCCGTCCCCCAAAAACTGCTGTTCCCCGCAAGACAAACGTGCTAGTCTTCCGCTCTGTCCAGCTACTTTGGTCTCCAGTTGAGGCTAAAAAGTGCCCGCGGGCATGTACCGGTGGTATTGCCTTTGGGCCTGGGAAATAAAAAGGCAGGTCCGGCAGCGCACGGCGAGAATAGCTGCGTGGTCCCTTGTACTCCTTGAGGGCAGTCCCAGACTGTGCGCGGCCCCAAAACAGGAGGATGAGATGAGAACCAAGTGTGGGCACGTCTATCTTAGTCTAGTGTTGTTGTCGCTATTGATCTTGCCGGGGTGTTGGTTTTGGGAGTCCAACTCTCCGGCGCAGCTCTTTGTGCCGGATACGAACAATAACCGCGTTCTTCTGTATGACTCTCCATCACAGAATGGCCAAGCCGCTACGGTAGTGCTCGGGCAATCCTTGTTCACCACTGCTGCGTATACCCCAGTCACGGCACAATCACTGTTTCTTCCGAGCGGGCTAGCCATGGACAACGCCGGCAATCTGTACGTTTCAGATAGCAACAATTGCCGGATCTTGCAAATCAGCCCGCCTTTCACCACTGACAAGGCCGCGAACTTTGCCATTGGTCAGCCTAATCTGACCACGAACACTTGCCCTGGGGTTGGTGGCTTCTATTATCCTGTCGGATTGGCGTTCGATAGAAACGGCAATCTCTGGGTGGCCGACAACGTGGTGAGCAGCCAAGTGCTGAAGTTTGATGCAAACAGTTTGACGGCAGCGAACGCAGCCAGCGCAACTCCGAGCCAGGTAATCGGAACGACGAATTGTACTAACACCGCTACGGCAGGCGGGCTTTGTTACCCAAGCGGGGTTGCCTTTGATTCGTCCGGCAATCTTTGGGTCTCCGATACCAATAATCATCGTGTGCTGATGTTCCCGTCAGGGAATTTGGTGACCGGCGCAACCCCTACTTTCGTGCTCGGGCAGACGGTTACCAGCGGTAGTGGCGTTAGGTACTGTAATCAGAGTGCGGGGGGATCACCCGCTAGCGCCAGCACCCTCTGCCGTCCTTCCGGTATTGCCTTTGACTCATCGGGCAATCTCTGGGTGGCCGACAGTTCGAACAACCGTGTACTGAAGTACGCCAAAGCGGATTTGGATTCGGCGATAAGCTCGCAGACAAATGACGTTGCCGCTACGTTGGAAGTGGGCCAGCCGGCGGGGTCGGGAGCGTTTACCTCCAATACTCCAAACAACGGCGGCATCGGGCCGAGCACGCTGGCATACCCTCTCTCGGCAGGGTTTGATAACAGCGGCAGGCTGATAGTGGGCGACGGGGCTAATAACCGGATCCTGTTCTTCCCGTCTCCGTTCAGCAACGGCATGGGCGCCACCCTGGTGCTTGGGCAGCCAAATTTCACAACCGGCACCCCCAACACCCCCGCCCCAAACTGGCCACCAATACCCGGCACCCCGAGCGCAACCAATTTGTCCCTCGAGCCCATAGGCTAGGCCGGGAACCTGGGGAGCTTTGCTGAAAACGAGGCTCCGCTTCGGCGGGGCCTTTTTTGTGGGAAATCTAGCAGGCTACCGGCGGGGCACATCCATTTCGATGATCGCGGGGCGAGCTAAATCAGAACCTCGGGCCGTAACTGTCGAGAAATCGCCTTCTCACCAGTTTGCCGTACCATCGATGGTGGATGCCAGCCGGGCTACGCGCTCGGTTTCCTCAACAGCAGCGCGGCCAGCAAGGCGGCAATGGCGCCCAGCATCCATTCGATGCACCAGGTCTGCACCGCCTGCCACTGGAGCACGGTCGCCGGCCGTTCGATCGCCCCCGTCAAGAGCGCTGCAAGAACGCAGCCGCCGCCGAGCAGCAGCAGGACAAATGAAACCAGATTGAGCCCAACCTTCTCTCGCGCGTGGTTGAGGGCAAGCACGATGCGGCTGAGGTCGGTCCACTGGCCCAGACGAGAACCCGGCGCCGGCAAAGGCTCCCGGTTCAAGCCACAGACATGGCAAAAACGTGCTCCAATGGCCAATTCCGTCCCGCAGTTGCTGCAGCACGCCGATGACAATACCGAATCGAGTCCAATCCGCGGCGCCTGCGCCGGCCGCCAGAAATCCTGTGACAGTTCCCGTGCACCCTCCGGCATCTCTGGTCTCCTTCTACCCAGCAAAGGCAATGGCAGCGCTTGCTGGGCATCCCGCTTGATACTTATTGGCAAGCGGCGTGCCAAATTGCGGAAGGGGAGCACGGGCCTGATTTGGCCTGACTGCCACGCACTTTGGCGCCAAGCCAGAGCTGGAAAGGCTCGCCGGCATAGGCAGAATTTTCCGGCTTGCAGCAAGAACTTCCGGGCGCCCCCGGTAGGAGCGCCTGGCGAGAAGGGAAAATGCGGGCTGGCTAGCTTCCCGACGCTGCGCTCAGCTTCTGCTGAGTTGCGGTTTCGACCCAATAGCTGACCAGCAGCAGGTCCGATGCCGTGAACTCGATGTTTTCCGGACGCGGAGTGCCCTGGTTAAAGACATGCTCGTCGAGAATGGAGTACAGCAGCAAGGTCGAGATTCCGAGTGCTTCGGCTGCCTCCCTCTCGTTATAAAGCTGCTTGGCCGACTGTTTGGTAATGTACATGGCGTATCTCATGGGGGCAGGTTCTTTGTACCGGTTTGCAAATCCCCGGCATATCAGGCTTAAGTTGTAAAAGGTACTCTGCTTTACCTTATTAACCCGGTAAACAATTAACGCTGTCGATACCGATGCTGGGAGCATTTCCACCAGAAACTGTGGTGCGCCCTCCTGATCTGCACCGGGACGACGGTCCGGAAGCTGCCCTGCTGGGTGGGCTGTAGCGGTTCCAGAGAAGGTGTATGCTGAAGCGCGTACTTCCTGGACACTGCGAAGGAACAGGACGTATCTATCGTCTATTCTGGGACCGCCCTGATGCAAGAACGCCTTATTGTCGCTCTCGACGTTTCGACTGCCCGCCAGGCGCAAGCCATCGTCACCGCAGTGGGCAGCCCGGCTCCTCTCTTCAAGGTGGGCAAGCAGCTTTTCGCCGCGGAGGGTCCGGCGGTGGTACGCCAACTGGTGGCCGCCGGCCACAAGGTTTTTTTGGACCTGAAGTTCCACGACATCCCGAACACGGTTGCTGCCGCCGTGCGCGAAGCCGCCAAGCTGCAGGTCTCCATGCTGACCGTGCATGCCGCCGGGGGATGGCAGATGCTGAAGGCGGCAGCCGATGCCGCCGCCCAGTCGCCGGCCCGCCCGCTGGTTCTCGCGGTCACGGTGCTGACCTCGATAACCGAACAGGAGCTGGCGGAAACAGGCGTAAGCGGCACCATCCAGACGCAGGTGCTGCGGCTGGCGTCTCTGGCCCTGCGCGCCGGCTGCGGAGGAATCGTGGCCTCTCCCCTGGAAGCGCGCGAGCTGCGGCGCGAGCTGGGAACGGGGTTCGCCATCGTCACTCCCGGAGTCCGGCCAACGGGCGATGACAAGGGAGACCAGGCGCGCGTCATGACCCCGCGGCAGGCTATAGAAGCGGGAGCCAGCCACATTGTGGTCGGCCGCCCGATCACCGCCGCCGCCAACCCCGCCGAAGCCACCCGGAAAATCTACCAGGAGCTGGCGGCAGTGCCGTAGAGCAACTCTATGGTTTCTCTATCCGGGTGGAAGCGCCGGCTCCAGTCCGGCGTTGCGGGCAGAAGGCGTTGAGGGCAGAAAAGAATGGGGTTAGCCCACTGGGGCTGCTGCCCAGCCGAGGGCGGGCACCCCAGTAAACCCGAATTCGGGCTTGCTGGGGACACCTCGGCTGGGCCTACACATTGAATTGTTTGCCTTCGCGGGGATGCCCAGCCGGAGCGACCGGGATTGGCTTACAGATCACAATTTCTCGTAGAACTCGCAGGCGGAGCAGGAAATGTAAACTCCGCCGGCCACGCTTCTTTCACGGTCCTTGACGCGCTTCACGATGCGGGTGGGCTTGCCGCACTTGGGGCAATCGGTGCTCTTGGCGGTATCCATCTCCTTCTTGCGATCCGCCGTTTTTGCAATCTTTGCCATGTCTTCTCCTGCTTTTGCTGATTTCGACCGCCCGGCCCGCTTGGCATAATGATGGCTTTACCAGCGGGGAAAATCACGGGCGGCATCTTGATTCTAGCACGCGGCGAGCGGCGGCTCCGGCGCCCCAGCGCGCGTGAAAACTACGCTCAGGCTCTGGCGCACAGCTTCAACCGCAGCCAATGTGAAATAGGCATTTGCGCGGGTCCCCGGGCTTGGCCACGCGCCCCCAAGCCATTGCGCCCGGCATCTGGTATATTTCCAGCGAGCGTACAGCCACACCCGCGAGCGCAGATTCGGCGTCTGCCGGGGACAACCGGCTCGGCGGTAAGAGGTGCGGCATCTGCTGAAGTGGTTCGAACACCCGAATGGAAGAATCTTTCTCGTTAACCGCAGTTGTCAAAGCAAAAATCCTGACGGTGCAGGAGTACGCCCTGCTTTCCTGGCGCTCCCTGGCCAACCTCTTCGTCCAGCCGCGCTACTATGCCGACATCATTCAGCAGGCGGATATAATCGGCGCGGGATCGCTGCCTATTGTCGTGCTGACCGGCTTCTTCACCGGGGCCGTGCTGGCCTTGCAGAGCGCGAACTCCCTGGCGCGCTTCGGCGCTTTGTCCTTTACCGGGCAACTGGTTTCGCTTTCCATGGTGCGCGAGCTTGGCCCGGTGCTGACCGGGCTGATGGTAGCCGGCCGCAACGCCAGCGGCATGGCCAGCGAACTGGGGTCCATGCAGGTGACCGAACAGATCGACGCCATGCGCGCCCTGGGGACCGATCCCACCAAGAAGCTGGTCACCCCGCGCGTGATCTCGACCATGGTCATGTTGTTTTTCCTGACGATCATCTCCGACCTGGTCGGACTCACCGGCGGCTCCATGGTCGCGGTGGTGCTGCTGCGGCTGGATCTGTACGAATACTGGAACTACGCGTGGCGCTCACTGGCCTTTGCCGACGTATTTCAGGGCCTGACCAAGCCGGTTTTCTTCGGTTTTATCATCGCCACGGTCGGCTGTTACTACGGCTTGAGCGCGCGCGGCGGTACCCAGGGCGTAGGACGCGCCACGACCCAGGCGGTGGTCGCCGCCAGCGTGCTCATCCTGGTGCTCGATTTCTTCCTGACGCGATTCCTGAACGTGATTGTTCCCAGCTGATATGTCCAGCACAACACAACCAAGCGCTCCGCCCGGCCCGCATGAGCAACCCATCGTCTTTGAGAAGGTCAGCATCGGCTTCGAAGGCAAGCCCGTGCTGCAGGAGGTGTCTTTCGCCCTGGAACGCGGCGAAACCAAGGTCCTGTTGGGAGAGAGCGGTGCCGGCAAGACCCTAATCCTGAAACTCGCGCTCGGGCTGCTGAAGCCGGACAGCGGGGCCATCTACGTTCTTGGCCACGAGATTACCCGCCTGCGGGAGGAGCATCTATTCGGCTTGCGGCGGCAGCTTGGCATGGTCTTTCAGGAAAGCGCGCTCTTCGACTCCCTGACCGTCGAGGAGAACGTCGCCTACCGGCTTTACGAGGAGCATGTTGCCCAGGAGGAGATTCATCGCCGCGTGGTGGAGGCGCTGCGCTTCGTCGAGCTGGAACAAACCGTGGACCTTAATCCCTCGGAGCTCTCCGGCGGCATGCGCCGTCGCGTGGCCATTGCCCGCGCCATCATCACCGATCCGGAGGTCCTACTCTACGACTCGCCCACTGCGGGGCTCGACCCGGTCACATCTACCACCATCATCGAACTGCTGCTAAAGCAGCGCGACGTTTACAAGGCGAGCGCCCTGATGGTGACCCATCGCCTGCAGGACGCGGCGCTGATGGCAACCCATCGCTTCAACCGGCAGACGAACCGCATGGAACCGATCGGCGACGGCGGGGCGGCGGGTAATCACACTAAATTCCTCATGCTCCGCGACTGCCACATAATCTTTCACGGCACCGCCGCGGAGCTGGCCGCAACCCCGGACCCATATATCCGCGAGTACCTGAGCTGATCGATTTCAGATTTTCGATTTCAGATTGAAAACAAAAGCACAGCCGCTTAACCACAGAGGACACGGAGTACACAGAGGCAGTAGCAGCTTGAATGTATTTGTACGTGACCGGTTGCGATCCTCCGCCAACGTGCGCGGGCCAGAGGCCCCCGCGACAGCCGGCCTGGAGGCCAGCGCTACATACTCTGTGTTTCTCTGTGTACTTTGTGGTTTAGCAGTTGCCGTTAATTCAATCTGAAATCTGAAATCAAAAATCTGAAATGGCTTAGCTACTTGCCGGCGGCCTTGCGGCGAAGCTCGCCGATCATGCGCACGCGCTCGAGCGTCGCCTTGAGCATCTGCCGGCCCTTCTGACTGCCATTCAACAACTTCTCTACCCGGGAAAAGAACTCGGGAGCGTTCAGGGCCTTGCGGATCTCCGCCAGAAAGGGATGGAGCTTGGCGAAGGCGAAGACCATCTCGCCGCCGCTCTCCAGGAACAGTTCTTCATTGAGCGTGCCCTTCAGCACGAGCGATGCCGCCATTTCCCAGTAGCTGACTACCTGCCGGAAGTAAGCGTTTTGCTCGCTGCCGAAGGCCTGGACTATCTGCATAACTTCTTCGGCCGACTGCGGCCAGAAATTAGCCATCGAGTCCCGCGCCTTCCGCATCACTGCTTCCCGTCGCAAATCGTAGAGTTTCAAAATTAACTCGGCATCAGCAGCCGTTGCACTCCGCTGTTTCATGGTTTTCCTCGCTCAGTCGTTTGATGTGAAAACAAAACCACAGAGTTCACAGAGGAACACAGAGGAGAAAAGCCCGCCTTGAATACTCTGCGTACTGCGTGTCCTCTATGGTTATCTTTGCCTGCTTCTCAGGCGCTCGCTTTCTCCGCCGGCGGGGCGATCAGGCGCGCGTAATGGCAAGTCTTAGCTGCCCCCGGCTCGACCGCCTTTTTCTTTCCCCGTCCCTTGCTCTTCACCGGCGCATTGCCCTTGCTGTTGGGGCAGACCAGGAAGGTGCCGTCCTTGGCCGTCTTTTCCAGCAGGTAGGAACTGCCGCACTCCGGACAAGGTTCCGCCACCGGCTTGCTGGCCGACGTGAAGTGGCACTTGGGATAATTGGAGCAGCCGTAAAAGATATTTCCGCGCCGCGCCTTCTTCTCCGCCAGTTCGCCTTGCTTGCACTCGGGGCACTTCATGCCGATGTAGTTCTGCTTCACCCACTTGCACTCCGGATAGCCCGTGCAGGAAACGAATTCTCCGTAGCGCCCGTGGCGCAGCACCAAGTTGCGGCCGCATTGCGGACACTTCTCCTCCAGGGGAACGTCCGGAATCTTCTTCCCCTGATCAAGGCGGCGGGTGGTCTTGCAGTCCGGATAGCCGGTGCAGGCCATGAACTGTCCGAAGCGTCCCCGCTTGAGCACCATCGGCCGTCCGCAGTTTTCGCAGAACTCTTCATCCGACTGCGTCTCCTGCATCTCGGCCCCGTCCAGATCGGTGAGGTTGATCGGGTTCTCCTTGGTAAAGGTGCAGGACGCGGGGTCTTTCTTATCGTAAGTCGAGCAGGCGAAGAACGAACCGTGCTTGCCCCACTTCAGCACCAGCGGCGCGCCGCAGCGCTCGCACTTCTGGTCGGTGGGCTTCTCCATGCGCTTGATGTTTTCCATGTGCTTTTCGGCGTAGGAGAGGTCCTTCTCGAACTTGCGATAAAACTCCTGCAGCGCGTCCGTCCACTTTTCCTTGCCGTCCTCGATCTCGTCGAGTTCCTCTTCCAGGCGCGCGGTGTACTGCGGATCGAAGATGTCCTTGAAGTTGTCCACCAGCAGGTCGGCCACCACCAGGCCGATCTCGGTGGGAATGAACTTCCCTCCGCGGCCGGGCGTCTTGGTGACGTACTGGCGCTCCTGGATGGTGCTCAGGATGGTGGCATAGGTCGATGGCCTGCCGATTCCGCGCTCTTCCAGCACCTTCACAAGCGAAGCTTCGTTGTAACGCGGAGGCGGCTCGGTGAAGTGCTGCTCCGGCTTCAGGCCCTTGAGCGCCAGCTTCTGCCCTTCCGTCAACGGTGGCAGCTTGTGCCTGAGCGCCTCGTCTTCTTCGTCGCGCGCGTCCTTCGACTCGTCATAGACCTTGAGGAAGCCGTCGAACTTCAGCACCGATCCGGTGACGCGGAATTGATACTTATCGCCATTGACCGGGACCCCCGGCAAACGCTCTTGCGTTTGCTGGGGTGGAGTGGCGGCGTCGATATCGACCGTGGTCTGATCGAAGACCGCCGGCGTCATCTGCGAAGCCAGGAAGCGCTGCCAGACGAGCTTGTACACCTTCAACTCATCCTCGTGCAGGTACTTCCTAACTTCGTCGGGATGGCGTGAGACCGAGGTTGGGCGAATCGCTTCGTGCGCCTCCTGCGCGCCCTGCTGCTTCGACTTGAAGGTGTTGGGCTGTTCGGGCAGGTAAGTCTCGCCATACTCGCGCTTGATCAACTTCCGCACCTCGGCCAGCGCCTCGCCGGAGACGCGCGTGGAATCGGTGCGCATGTAGGTGATCAGGCCGACCGTTCCCTCGCCGCCCAGCTCGACGCCTTCGTACAGCCGCTGGGCCAGCATCATGGCGCGCTTGACGCTCATGCCGAGCTTGCGCGAGGCGTCCTGCTGAAACTTGCTGGTGGTAAACGGCGCGGCTGCATTGCGCCGGCGCTCATGCTTCTCGACCGAATGGACGCTCCAGGCTGCGTTCCTGACCGCGGCGAGAATGGCGTCGGACTCCTGCTGGCTGCCGACCTCCAGCTTCTCCCCGTTTCGGCCGAAGAAGCGGGCGTCGAACGTCGCTGCTTTCCCGGCTTGCAGGTGGGCGTCGATCGTCCAGTATTCTTTTTTCTCGAATTTCTGGATTTCGCGTTCGCGGTCGACGACGAGCCGGAGGGCGACGGTCTGCACCCGGCCGGCCGACAGGCCGCGGCGAACCTTGTCCCACAGCAGCGGCGAAACCTGGTAGCCGACAATGCGGTCGAGCACGCGCCGCGTCTGCTGCGCGTCCACCAGGTTCTGGTCAATCTCGCGCGGACGGCGGAAGGCTTCCTCCACCGCCCGCTTGGTAATCTCATTGAAGCTGACGCGCAGGATGCGCTTGGCCGCCGCATTTTTCTTGCGCGTGCCGCTGTCGCCGAGCTCCGTGGCCAGATGCCACGCGATCGCTTCTCCCTCGCGGTCCGGGTCGGGAGCAAGATAGATGGCGTCGGCGCTCTTGGCCAGCCGCTTCAGCTTCGCCAGAATTTTTTCTTTTCCCGGTATGACCTGGTACTGGGTCTCGAAATTGTTGTCAACATCCACGCCCAGGTCGCTCTTGGGCAGATCTTTTACGTGGCCCAGGGAAGCCTCGACTTCATAGCCGCGTCCTAAATACTTTTGGATCGTCTTCGCCTTGGCGGGCGACTCGACGATGACTAGTCCTTTTGACAAGATGATTCCTCTGATCTGGTCGAAACCCTTTTGAAGCTAGCACGAGAACCTGTGAATCGCCAAACCCGGCCCGGCAAACAGATGCTGGCCATTGGCCTTTTGGAGCGTGATTTCAGTCGTTTGCGAGGGTGAGGTTTCTATTCAGAAACTTCTCACATAATTTTTTCCGGGCAACTGGCGAATGCGCCCGGCGAGTTCCAACTCAAAGAGCGCGGCGAAAACTTCCGACGACGAAAGCGAGCCTTCCAGCTTCTCCATCAACTCGTCGATGTGAACCGCCTCGTCGGCTTTCACCAGCGCGAAAACTTTTTTCTCGTTTCCTTCCGGCAGCGATTGCTCAAAGAGCGAGCCGGTCTTGGGTGCGTCCGGCAACGGCGGAGTCAACGCTTCCACCCGCGCCCGAACCTCGGCCGGCAGCTCTTCCCAAACGTCTTCCCAGGTGGCCACCAGCTTGCCGCCTTGCTTGATGAGGGTATTCGGCCCCCAGGCCAGCTTGTTGGTCACGTTTCCCGGAACGGCAAAAACTTCCCTGCCCTGCTCCAGGGCGCAGCGCGCGGTGATGCGCGTTCCGCTGTACTCGCCCGCTTCCGACACCAGCACTCCCTGCGCCAGTCCGCTGATGACGCGATTGCGAATGGGGAAGTTTTGCGGCGTCGGCGCCGTGCCAATCGGAAACTCGCTGACCAGCGCGCCGCCGTGGGCCAGAATCTGCTCGGCAAGTTTCCGGTTTTCCCGCGGGTAAATGACGTCGACCCCGGTCCCGAAAACCGCCACAGTTCTCCCCTTAGTGTTCAGAGCGCCGCGGTGGGCCGCCGAGTCGATGCCGCGGGCCATTCCGCTAAATATGATGAGCCCGCGGGCGGCCAGGTCGCAGGCCAGCCTCTCCGCCATCCCGATTCCGTAGGGCGTTGGATGCCGCGTGCCCACGATGGCGATTCCGGGCAGGCTCAAACACTCGGCCTCGCCAACCACATACAGAACGGCCGGTGGATCGTAAATTTCAAGCAGTTGGCGAGGATAGGCGGGATCGTCGGGAACCAGCAGGCGCGCGCCGGCAGCCTGCGCCTTGTCCAGCTCCGCGTCCGCCGCTTGGAGCGACGCGCCCAGCGCTATGGCTTGCGCCGAGACGGCCGGCAGCCCGGCGGCTTCCAGCTCGGTCAGCGAGGCCGCGAAGATGCGTCCGACATCGGCGAAGCGCTCCAGCAATCGCTTCGTCCGCGTGGGACCCAGGCCAGGCGTGGCGGCAAGCGCAACCCACTCACGCACGCGAGCGGAATACGTAGAGGCCGAAGCAGAGGCAGAGGCAGAGGACACGGTGATTGCTCCAGGAAACCGGACTGTAGAATGGGGAGCGATTCCATGTCAAGCCTGATCAGGTTACCGCAATGGGGCACTTCCGGTTGGCCCGTCATCCGCTCACGCTGCAGAATGCTGCGGCTTGCAGTATCTAGCGGTTATTGCCCCAGTATTCGTCAGAAACACTGGAATTTGACCTGGTTGTGTCGATTGGTACTGTTCGTATTTTCGCCTTGCCAAGCCGAGGGCTACTGGGCAGAATACCTGGGACAAGCAACTGGCTCGGCGAAGTGCGTACTGCCTGAAACGGTGAAGCCTGCATCTCGGATCGATGTCGTTGGCTCTATGCCTCTGGTTGCCCTTAATGCCTATGCCCATTGCGTCCGGAAAAGCATTTCTGACGATCCTTCGTGTGCTGGGGCGGGCTCTCGGAACGCTGAGGAAGATTCCGATCGTCGACGATGTCGTGTGTCGAGTCGAACGTACGCTTCTAAATCCGATCCTCATCAAAGTGGTTGGTACTCCGGATGATCCCGACCTAGACGCAGCGTTGGACATCTACCGCAAGAGAATTCCCGACGATCAACGCTTCGAGCCCGCAGATATTGTTCGGTGGATTCGCGAAGATATTGTGAGTCGCAGCGCTGTAGGACTATTGGACTGGTTCCTAGTCGCGAAGTATCGAAGACGCGTTTGCGGTTTCATATTGCTCCATTTTCACCCATCTGCACAGTTAGCTATGATGGCCTATATGGCCGTGGCCCAGACCCCGGGAGTGCAGGCCAACGCAATTTCTAGAGAGCTTGCGGCCGCGATATCAAAACTTATCAAGACGAAAAGAGAACTGCGGGACGTAAAGGGGTTTGTACTCGAAGTTGAGGACCCGAGGAAGGAAATCGGAAAGCGTAGGCAGGAAGAATGCTTAGCCCGGGTGAGGAGATTCTCAACACTGACAGAGATGCAGGGCTTTTCACTCCGTGCATTTGACATTGACTACAAGCAGCCGAAGTTATCTATAGATGATTCAACGAGCACAGAACGCCCGATGCTGCTGCTGTCGGCCCGTACTCGACCAGCAGATCACACTGCCGTAGGTTATCGGGTCGAAGCGGAAGAGGTCTTGGGTTTCGTTTACACGATGGTATATCCGGAAGGATACTCATCCGAACCTGCTGAAAACCTGGCTTATCGCGACTACTGTGCTGCACTTCTCAAAAGAGAAATTGCGGCTCTTCCAGCCCAAGTCCGTTTACTTAATACGGCTCAACTTGCTGCCCAATTGGGAAAAGGGAAGTACAAGGCGGGTTCGCACCCGAGCCTCAACCCAGCTTAGCCGCATTGTTACCGCTCATTCGCCGCATCCCACTCGCTCGCGCTCAGCGCCGTTGTACAATTCCAGGGTAACTCCTGAAACTTCATATTAAGAGAACATCAAAAATACATAATCATGCGCCCTCTTAAGATTTCCGCCATTTCGTTTCTCAATACTGCTCCGCTGATGTGGAACTTCGAGCACGACCCCACGCCCGAGCTCGCCGCCAATTTCGCCATCGACTACCACGTGCCCTCACAATGCGTCGAGGCGCTGCGCGCGGGGTCGGCCGACATCGGAATCGTTCCCGTGATCACCTACGCCTCGATTCCCGACCTGGTGGTGATTCCACGCGTCACCATTGCCGCGCGCGGGGAGGTGCGCAGCATCCTGCTGATCAGCAAAGTTCCCATCGAGCAGATCGCGTCGGTCGCCGTCGACAACTCGTCGCGCACATCGGTGGCGCTCACCCAGGTGCTGCTGACCAGATTTTTCGGCGGCAGACGGGAGCTGATTTCCATGTCGCCCGAGCTGGCCCCCATGCTGGCGCGCTGCGACGCCGCCCTGATCATCGGCGATCCGGCGCTGCAAATAAGCATCGCTCCGCCGAGCACCCCGGCAAGCCAGACATCGGGCTTGCTGGGGACCCCGCCGAAAGCCGCCGGCCTTTACTGCTACGATCTGGCGCAGGTTTGGTTCGAGCACACGGGAAAGCCGTTTGTCTTTGCTGTCTGGGCCGTGCGGCACCGGGCGCTGGAGGAGATGAGGCCGGGGCTGCGGCTGGCTGAAATTTTTCAACAGTCGCGAGACGCGGGGCTGCAGCCGGAGAGCCTGGAGCGTATCTCCTGCGACTGGTCGCGCCGCCTGCGGCTCGCCCCCGAAGAAATCCACAGCTACCTGACCCGCAATATTTACTACGAACTCGACCAGCCCTGCCTCGAAGGACTGCAGCTCTTCTTCGACTACGCGGCACAGTGCGGGGCGGCGCCCCAGGCCCCGGCGCTGCGCTTTATCTCATAAGCGGGTGGTCTCCAGAGTGTGCATGAGAACCCCGCATCGCCCCTAACGGGGCTCCACAAATTTCTCTTTTGCTTTCCCAGCGCTGAAGCGCTGGGCTAATATACATCGCCGCTACGCGGCGCCGACCGTTCTTTGTTCCACTTCCCGGTCCTGACCGAGGCTCTCACGCACACGCCAGGAGCAGGGTTGCAGGGTACGGTCTGGAGACCAGCACTACATTTTTTGACGTAGTGCAAACTTGGCTGCGAGATAAGCCGGCGCCGCGAGGCGGATTTTCCGCCTCTAATCATGTATGCTGTTACTGTGGCTGATCAGCCGCACTCTGCTGGATTTTGCCAGCCGTTTTGGTCCGCTCGTATTCTTCGGCCTGGGCCTGGTGGACAGCTCGGTCATACCGGTTCCCGGCAGCATGGACGCGCTGGCAATTTTCTTTGCCGCCTCAAAACCTGAATGGTTTTGGTACTACGCCTTGATGGCGACAGCCGGCTCCGTGCTCGGCGCCTATGTCGATTATGGGATTGCCAAAAAAGGCGGCCGGGCAGCTATCGAAAAGGAGCTTGGTCCGAAGAAGGCGAAAAAAGCGCACGCCTACTTCGCGCGCCTGGGCTTCTGGTCAGTCTTTATCGGCGCGCTCGCACCCCCTCCAATGCCGACTGGCGCTATTATTATGGTGGCCGGGGCCCTGGAATATCCCAAGCACCACTTTTTGGCCGCGATGACTGCGGCCCGGCTTATCCGATACTTTATAGTTACCTGGGTGGCTTCACATTACGGACAGGCGATCTTTCAGTTTTTCAGCAGATACTATAAGCTGGCAGTCTGTAGTCTAATTGGTCTGGCTGTCGTCGGCGGGGTAGTGGGGCTCGTGTATTACCTGCGCCAGCGTCGTAAAGCAAAAGTCAAAAGCGGCGAAAGGATTACGGAGCACAAAGCAGCATAGGACTTCCCCTCTGGCCGATGATAAGCGAACCTTTCACACTGGGAAATACCAAGGAGAGAAGAGAGATGAGAAAGTATTTTGTGTGCGCGTTGCTGGTCGTCGCTCTGTGCTGTCTGGGATTGGCGCAGACCGCGCCCCCAGCCGACAAGGCGAAACCGGCTGCGCCCGCGGCAGAAAAAGCCACGCCCGCTAAAACTACGCCAGCGAAAGCTGCTCCCAAGCCGAGGAAATACAACGTCAATACTGCTTATAAGACTACCCTGGTGAAGCTCGGGCTGGATGCCGAAACCGCCGCCAAGGTTATCGCTGGGCGCCCATACAAGACGAAGGACGAACTGGTCACCAAGAACATCCTGACCCAGGATCAGTACGACAAGATCAAGGCCAGAATCTATGCCGCCCCGAAGCCCAAGCCCAAGGCAAGTGGGATGAAGAAGCCGGCCGCAACCACCCCGGCCCCTGCGGAGAAACCAAAGCAGCCGTAAGAAACGAAAAGCAGAACGTTCAGGGCGGGCTGCAATGGCCCGCTCTTTATTTTGAAAACGGATCAATAAGTTGCAAGAAAACATAAGTCGAAAAAAAGCAGACCGTTCAGGGTGGGTGCGATTGAGCCCGTTTCATAACCCAACCGCAGAAGAAACCAATTCCCTCAGGGGCTAATGAGACCTGCATAAATAATGCCCTAAGCCATTTTGCAGCGTCCCTACGGGACTCGAATCAAACAACTCCATCTTCCCCGCACTGAAGTGCGGGGCTAACGAACAGTGCGCCTACGGCGCGCCGGCCGCCATGGAACGGTAACATCGGACATTATTAATGCAGGTTTCAATAAAGCCGCATTCTTACCGGTTCTGAAACAGCTTCATTATTCCTTTTTTTCTTTTCCCGGCATCTCCGGCGGATTCTCGTGGGTGCGCTCGCGGACCTCGGCCCTCATGCCGGCGCCCAGGACTACGGTATGCTCTCCGAACTTGTCTCTGACCTTGTCCGCCGCGCTCATGGCCTGCCGCCAGCGCTCTCCGCGTCTGCCACTCTCGAGCAGCTCCAATTGACTGTCGGGCGCGGCGAACATGGCTGCCTGCACGCCCAGCAGGCGGACAAATGATCCCGGTCTGCGGTTGTGCTGCAGAAGCTCGCGCATTACCGGCAGCGCCTCGGCCTCGATCTGCGTGGGGTGCTCCAGGGTACGCGCGCGGGTGTAAGTGCTGAAGTCGGCGTAGCGCAGCTTAAGCTGCAGGCGGCGCGCGTGCAGTCCGTATTGGCGAAGGCGGCGGCAGACCTTTTCCACCAGCTTGGCCAGAGTGGCGTCGAGTTCCGCGGAATCGGCCACGTCCACCGGGAACGTGTGCTCGTGGCTCACGGATTTGGGGTCGGAATCGGCGCCGATGTCTTCATCGAACCAGCCTCCGGCGTCGGCTCCGCCGGCTTTTTCCACCAGCGCCAGCGCCCATTCTCCCAGATGCCCGCGCAGCCGCTCGCCGCCGAACTTCACCAGGTCTCCAGCCGTCTTCAAACCGAGCTTGAGCAGCTCCTGCTCGGTAACTTTGCCCACGCCGGGAATCTTGCGCACCGGCAGAGGCGCGAGAAAACTGGCCTCGCAGCCCTCAGGTATCCAGAGCACGCCGTTGGGCTTGGCCTGGTCGGAGCAAATTTTAGCGACCACGCGCGAGCTGCCGATGCCGATCGAACAGTTCAGACGCGTGTCCGCCTTCATGCGCTCGTGCAACAGATGCGCCGCGCGCAGCGGAGGCCCGTGCAGCCGCTCCGTGCCGGTCATGTCCAGGTAGGCTTCGTCGATGGAAGTCATCTCGACCAGCGGCGAGAACTGCCGCAGCACTTCGTGCACGCGCTCCGACTCCTGGCGATAACGCTCCGGATGCCCGTCGAGAAAGATGGCCTGCGGGCATAGCTTGGCGGCCGTGCGCAGCGGCATGGCCGAGTGCACGCCGAACTTGCGCGCCGCATAGGAGGCGGCAGCAACCACGCCCCGCTCATTCGCCCGCCCGCCGACCACTACCGGCTTGCCTTTCAAAGACGGGTCATACAGCTCCTCGACGGAGACGAAGAAGGCGTCCATATCGAGATGGAAGATGAGTCTCACGTTTCACGTTTCAAGTTTCACGTTTCACGATTCTATAGCCACTCGTGGAGATGACGTACTCAAGCTAAATGATGGCGAGCCGCTATTACACGGCGGGCGAAGACGCCCCCCGGACAGCCGGTCCCGCTCTGCGGTATCAGCGCTACCTCTTTTCGACGAAGTGAAGACTCTTTTCGACGCAGCAAAGTCTCATAGCCGGAATTCCATGCGGCGAAGGCCTTGTAGCTGCAGTAATAAAATGCAAGCGACCCGTGAAACGTGAAACGAATAACGTGAAACGGTTACTTCCTTCCGCGCATTAGTTCATCCGCCAGCGCATCAGCATGGTATATCACGCGCAGCGATTCGAGGATGGCCCGGGAATCGACCTGGATGCCCCTCCCCTGGCGATCATCATATTGAAAATCCCAGGGCAGCGATTGCAGGTTGCCGTCGAAGACGATGCCGACCACCTCGCCCTTCCGGTCCACCACCGGGGAACCGGAGTTGCCGCCGACAATGTCCGCCGTGGAAACGAAATCGAACGGAGTGTTGAGGCTCAGCTTCGTCTTTGCCGCCAACCAGGATTCCGGCAACTCGTAAGGGCTCTTGTTGCCATGCTTGGCGGCGCGCTCGAATGCTCCCTTCAGGGTCGTAGTATAGGGAATCATCTGTCCGCCCTGGCGATATCCCTTGACCGCTCCGTAGCTCAGGCGCAAGGTGAAAGTTGCGTCCGGATACAGTTCCGTGCCCGCGCCGGAGCCCCCGTCGAGCGCCGGCTTTGCGTTTGGCAGGGTGGGGGCGGCAAAGCGCGCCTTGGCGATCAGCGTGCCGTTCTCGCGCAGCGCGGACTCCACCTGGTCCTCCCATTGCTTGCGCAGCTCGCGGGCCTCGGGGTCAAGCTCCCGCATCAGCGCGATCAAACGATCGGCGCTCTGCTCGATGGCGGGCAATCCGCCTTCGTACAGTTGCCGGCGAAAAGCGACGTCGTTGATCCTGGTATTCTCGATCGCTTCCTTGGCCACCGCCTGCGGAGTCATTCCCTTGAGCACGAGCTTCACCACGGGATTTTCCGCGCCTAGGTGGTCGCGCATCAGCGCCAGCGAGGAAGCCAGCAGAACCGTGTCCAGGGATTTGTGGACGGGAGCAGTCGAGAACAGTTGCTGCTCCAGCGATGGCAATCGCGACTCGGTGAACTCGCGCAGGCGCTGCTCATTCGGCTTCTGCTTCTCGACCGCCAGCCGCAGCAGCAGGCGCGCCAGGCGCGGCTCCGTGCCGGCAAAGCCGCCCATGCCCTCGATAAAGTAGTAGGGCGTATAGAGCCGCTTCTCGCGCTCGACCGTCCGTGCAATCGCGTCCCAGGCTTCGCCGTAGGCGGCTTTCATTGCCGGAGAGCGCTCGACGGCCGCGCGCAAGGCGGCCTCGTCAGCGGCCTTCTTCCCCATAAGTTCCGCGTCCATCAGCCCGGCATAGCGACCCTTGTAGGCCTTGAGCGCGTTCTCCAACCCCAACACTTCATCGGAGGCAATGCGGGCGTTTTCCGCCGACGCCGCTGCAAACTTTCGCAGATCCCGGTATCGGCGCGTGACCACCTCCAGGACGAACGGCGTTTCCACATCCCTGAGCAAATCCAGTTGCGCCATGGTCAGCAGGCGCTCAGTCCGTCCCGGATTGCCGGAGACGAAAACCAGGCCGCCTTCGCCAATTCCGCCGGGCGAAAACCTGAGAT
>JBEKQR010000017.1:0-22193 GCA_049519515.1 Candidatus Korobacteraceae bacterium | reverse complement strand
TATGGGGCTGATCTTCATCCGTACTTCAAGGTCTCGAAGCAGTTTCGTGGACATGCGAGAGCGGTGGCCGTACCTGGCGATGTTTGCTGGCCTGCTTCTGACGGCTTTCGGCTCAGGCTATTACCATCTCGATCCGAACAACAGCCGCCTGCTCTGGGACCGGCTTCCGATGACGATTGTCTTCATGTCCATCATCGCCGCCATGATTGTGGAACGTGTAAGCGTACGTGCCGGATTGTATTTGCTCTTGCCGATGGTAGTGATCGGGGCCGGGAGTTCCATTCAGTGGTATGTAAGCGAACTGCGCGGCCTGGGCGACCTGCGCTTTTACGCCGCGGTTCAGGTCTACGCGGTGCTTGTCTTGCCGCTTATGATGTGGCTTTTCCCCGCCCGCTACACGCGAACTTCAGATATCGGTGTGATAGTTGGCTTTTACGTCCTGGCAAAAGTTTTTGAGACATTCGATCGGCAGATTTACGCGGTACTGGGCCATGCCGTGAGCGGACATACCCTGAAACATCTGGCGGCAGCAATGGCGGGATATTGGATTCTGAGAATGCTGAAGCGCAGGGTACCGGTTGATGTTGCCCATAATCCCGCTGGAAGTGCGAAGCTTGCTTGCTAGATGCGCATTCCGCTGCTGGTGCAGCCAGGGATCAGGGCATGCTTGCGCTGATGCGCTTGAAAGTCACGCGAACAATCTCGCCGTCTTTTCCCGTCGCTTCTCCGCCCGCGAGCAATGACTTGGCGTCGATCGCGTTTCCGAGGTCCTCCACCAGTTCTTCAGTGATCAGCCGCGCGAGTCCCATCCGGTTGGCGGCAAGCCAACCCTGTATTCCCGGGAAAAACGCTGCCCCCAGCAACGGCGCGTACGCCTCCGGGTTGCCGCTGCTCTTGGCCAGGTCAGTAATTGAAGCGGTGTTCAGCAGTTGCTGCAGAGCATTGTTCATGTCTTGCGGCAGATTCGGGCCGCCGGTTCCAACAGGAGAATTTCCTCTGAGCAGCGCATTGAGCAAACCGGAAGCGGTTCCATCCTTCAACTTCTCGGCAACCTTCGTGGTCAGGATGTGCTCAAATGACTCGCCGTTCAGGAAACGCCGCAGGGCGCCGATGAGTTCACGGAAATCCTGCCGCATCGCTTCGTTGCGCGCCGGGTCTGGACTGAAGTCGCAATGGTCAATATCAATCTCGGCGAGGACCGCCGCCAGCGCGGCTGGGGCGGAGCCTCTCTCTTCGGGGCCGAGTGAAGCCGTTTCCCGATCGCAGGCACGAACCGCCTGCCAGAGTCCCCATAGGATGGGAATGGGACCCGGATTGGCCAGCTTGCGCCCAAAGGCCTCGCGCGTGAACTTGTGGCAATAGTAGAGTCCTTTGAAAGGCCACTGGTCGGCGGCGGAGGATGACTCCAGGAAAAGGAAATCATAACCAAGTGTCGCCGCCGCTCCGATTTCGCGAGCCCGCGCCGCCGCCACCCGCCCGATCGGATATGGCTCCCAGGATGTCTTTCCGTCGCGGCTGCGCTGAACCACGCCCATGGGACGATATACTTCCAGCGTTCCTACGTTCGCGCCTTCCATGAACGATTCCGGCATCTCCGGCAGGGATTTCATCTTCTGATAGGCAACCGCATCGGCTGGCGTGAGCGGCGTGTACTCATAGCCCCAGCCGATCTCGTTCACCATATGGATGCTGGTGTCTCCGTAATGCTCGATTGAGATCACCCCGGAGTGGTTCTGCGGGCTTTGCGGCTGGCCCAGGGCGCGCTGAACGTATCCCAGTGGACCGCCGGTCCGAAGCACCACGTCGCCCTCGGCAAGCTGATACGGTTGCTGCCGCGGGTCCTCCGGGTCGGGGAGCATGGTGATTTGCCTGGGCAGTTTACTATCGCTCGCCCACGCTTCTTTATAGGTACGCGTAGTCGCCTTCGCTTCACGGAACGTTGCCACGGCCAGAGCCACATCCTCCAGCACGGTCGTGTATAGCTGGGCACAATGGCGCCGTTTAATCTCATACTGCACAGCTTCGCTGAACAGCCGGTTTCCACCGTTAACTGCCTCGGCACGAATGAGCATAAGTCCCGGACTAGCCGGCGCATGAAAGGCCAGTTCTGCTCCATGCCCCAAAACCTGCCACGCCGGGTCAGAGGGAATTCGCTGATACCACGTAACCTGAGTTTCCTCCGGACGCTCTTTGCGCGCTGTCCGCAAGTGCAAGCGGGCGTCATCCGAGGTGTAGAATGTTCCGCCTGGATTCACCCTTTGCCAGACGCCATCGGCTGGCAGGTCGTGCTTGGCCAACCCCAGTGATTGATGCACCTCCTCGAGATTGATGACGAACAACTCCCGGCGCTGAGCTTCAAACCGAAGTGGCGGCTCCTTCTTGGTGTTGGAGCCGGCCGGCGCGGGCAATCCTGAGACACCCTCTAATGCAGGCAGCGCGGTGGCAATCGGAACGCACGTACGAGGCCCTCCGCAGACCGCCATTACCTTGCCCTCGGGCGTGAGCAGGGGGGCGCCAGCCTCGCCCGGACCCAGAGCCCGGCGCGTCAGTAGCACCAAGCCAGACGGGGTAGAGTCTGACGCGCCGAGATCTACTTTGACCTGTTCCAGCCTGGCCTGTTCTTTACTCGCGCCAAAGGGAAATCCCAACAAGGTGGCGGATGATAGGCCCTCGCCTGCGGTGGCGAGGAGCGGCGTTGCCGCGGGCGCCTGCTTGGCGATCTTGAGCAAAGCGACGTCGTTTGCCCCATCCGTGTGGATGCTGACGTCAGCTTGGACGCCGGCGCCGCTGTCGTACGGGCGCGTCTCCATAACATCTGGTGGCACTTTCCACACCTGCAGCGTGTGCTGGTCGGTACTCAGTGCGCCTCGCATTTCCAGTTCCCCGGCCGCCGTCGTTACCGTGGCGCCTGCGGGCCATGCGACCAGACGATAGGCTTTGGGCTCCAGCTCAAAGCCGGCATGACTCATCAAGTACGCGGCCTGCGCGTCAAACTTCCATGGTTGCACGACGCGCTTGGCCGTCAGCAGCATCCCCTCTTGAATGAGAAAGCCGGTGCCCGACTGGACGAAGTGCTCTTCATCCTTTGTCTTGGAATTGCGCAGGGAGTAACCGCAGTAGACCAGAAACAGCCTGCCCTCCGCCGCCGCCGCCAAAGTCCGGCGCGCGCTCATCCGGTCCTGCCGCTGTCTGGCCAATGCCGCCGCGGCCATGGAGTAGGGGCTAGAAAGGGTGTCGAGCAATTTCAGAACTGCTGCCTGCATCATGGGCTCGCCGGCAAACATATGCATGGGGACCTGCTGATCCAGGCTCACCGGCACCACCACCTGCCGCGACCTCATGACGAGCGCTTCCAGGGTAGTTAGCTGGCAGACAATGTAGATTTGCCCGGTGATGTGCACAACGTCCTGGCTTACCAATCGCCGGACGGGCTCTAGCGATTCGAGCTCTGCGAAGACCAGGGAAAGCTCAAGTGGCGCGGGCAAGTCGACCGCTTCCTTTTTCGATAGCCGGAACTCACCCTCGTAGCTTTCAATGTGGACCGGGATGCCATTGGCGCGCAAATCCTGGAAGTAGATTTTCTGCACCGTGATCGGCCGGTCGACCGCGTTCATGCGCATGAGGACAGTCAATGCCAGACGGTCAAGATTGATCTCCCGGTAAGCCACACTGCGCACCACCGCCAAACCCTGCAGATTACCCGACGCCTTCTCCGGTAGGTGATACACCTTGATTCCCTGCAGGTCTGCCGGCTTTTCGGTTGGCGAATTGTTCTTACGGTCGAGGGATCGGGAAAAACCGGAAGGGCTTGCCAGCAATAATAGGAGGAAGCTTAGGATGAGGGTCTTGCCGCAGATTCGCCGTTCTTTATTCGAGCAAATGCCGGAAGAGCAGGTATGATCGAGAAGTCGCCGCGCCTGGGTCATGGGGTGCGCCTCCGTACAATCCAGGATTTACCCTTGGCAGGTCCGTCTTTCAGCAGCTCCAATCCATCAGCGGGAATTTCCTTCTTGCGCTCTGAATTCTACCATTGCTAGTTGGGCTTGCAACTTTGGCCCTTGCGGATATTCAGCGCCGGAGGAGAGGCGGTTGCGAGCACCGCCTCAAAAATCACCTAACCTCTACGACCGCCTCCTCCGTGCCCTGAGTGACCGCCGCCGCGCGCGCTGCCACCACCGGGGTGACCGCCACCGCCAGAATGCGTAATACGACTACCGCCGCTCGGGTGACCACCGCCAAAGTTAGCGCCTGATCCACGACTCATCGATGCCCGAGGGAAGCTTGCTCCCGGACCGCCGCTGGGCCGGCCGTAGTTTCCAGCGGGCCGGCTGGCGCTTGCTGAAGAATGGTTGATTGCTCCGCTTGGCCGTCCGTAATTAACGCTACCCGGCCTGTTCACGCCAGGAGCACCACGGTAGCTAGAGCCCGGACGATTGAATCCTCCAGCGGGCCGGCTGGCGCTTGCTGAAGAATGGTTGATTGCTCCGCTTGGCCGTCCGTAATTAACGCTACCCGGCCTGCTCGCGCCAGAAGCACCACGGTAGCTATAGCCCGGACGATTGAATCCACCAGACCGATTGAAGTTGCCAGCGGATCGCGGGTAAGCTCCCCGCCGCCCTGCAAAATTCCGAGGCGGGCCGCCCGGACGGTTGAATCCGCGATTGATCACCGTCGTGCTGCGAGTGATGTACGTATTGTGGTTAAAGAAGACGCAATGTCTACCCCATCCCATTCCCCAGTGGCCCCATCCCCAACCCCAATGCGCGAAGAGGCCGACAGCGACACCAACGCCAAAGCCGATCGCCAATCCGCCCCAAAAAACATCGGCAGGCGGCGCGTAGTAATACCCCGGATATATAAGCACCGGCGCTCCATACACCGCCCAGGGGTTATACACCGGAACGTAGACCACGGTGGGGTTTGCTGGCGCAATCGTAATCGCGCCGGCATCATTGGTTACCACCTGCTGTGGCGTGCTGCGCAACTGACCTGCAACCTGTGCCTTTTGGCGCATTGCCTGCACCGCATCCATCACGTCTTGCGGCTGGTTGTAGTAGGTATTGCCCAGGTCCGTTGTCCACTGAATGTTGCGGTCCATCTGCGCCAGCACCGTCGGAAATGCCGTAAGCGCCTTCACGCTCGGGTCCCAGTTTTGGTTTTCCGCACCGGCAGCAATCTGATCCGCGGGAGCGTTACCCTGTGCCTGTAGCCAGCGATCTGCCTCCACCACCTGGGTAGGGTAGGTTGACGCTGCCAGAACCTGCGCTAACAGCGAATCGGGATAAAGGGCGATGGGCGCCACCAATTGGTCCAACTGCTCAGTGGAGAGCGGTTGTGCCTGCGGCACTTGCTGCTCGCTATCCACGGCTGCTGGATCGGATTCCGCAAACGCCTGGCCCTGCGCCATGGGAATCATGATCATCAGTGCGCTGAGTACGACTGCCAGCCCCTGCCGGGCCAATTCTCCAATTCTCTGTCCCGTGACTGCGGCGGCCTGCCCAGGTTGAAGAATGCCGTGCAGCATCTGTTTCAACCATCCGGTTCTTTTCGTACCTATATTGAATTTCATAATCCCCCCACCGCCTGTCCATTTCCTGATTTATTAATACAAACCCGGCCAGGACGCGTAGTTTCGCGGAGGGCCACGAAAACGCGGTACACAGGTTGGCAAAGGGAGTCGCAAGATAAAGCTAAAGCATCGCCACTTTTACGGCAGATACCATCGGCAGGGGTGCCGGGGACTTCCGGCAGAAACTTGCAGTAAGTAGCAGCAATAACCCATGTTGCAGAACACGCTAAGCTTTTGATTTGCAGCAATATGCAGCGACTCAGGACGGCGCACAACCTCGTTCCAATCCGGATCTCAGCCGCCAGAGATTGGAGTCACCAGCACCAGTTCTTCGCCCGGCTGAACCATTGAACTCAACCGCATCTCCAGACCGCCGCTGCCAATCATCAGGTTGCCCTCGATCTCACGCAGTTGATCAAGGTAGTTTGAAAACAGCGGGTACCTACTCCGCAACTCCTCCAGAATCGTACTCACCTGTAACGGCCCGTCGCAGGCGAGCACGACTTGTCTGCCTTCCAGCAGCGAGGAAATATGTCCGAACGCCTTGATCTTAATCGGCTGCATAGGCGGCCACCGCTTCCAGCAATCCCAACTCCTTCAGCTTGCTTGCCCTTGGGACCCCGTCTTTCCGCCATCCCCGAAACTCGTAGTACTCGCTCAACATCTTGGGCAAGTCGGGAACAGATCCGGCGGATGCTCCCGACTGGAACGGTTCGTGGGTAAAGCGATAGGGCAGAGTGTCGTCGGCTGCGGTCAGCCCGCAAGAGAGATTCAACAGCCTCTTCAAGTTGAAGCTTCTTTCGCCGGCCCTGAGAAACTCCGCTTCGTCCATATCCCAGCCGGTTATACAGTTTAACCACGTAACCAGGGTTGGAACCTGCAATGCCGGCAGAGCGAGAGAGCAGAACTTCAGACTGTTAGCCATCTCCGCATAGTTTTGCGCGATCGCCGCGAGCTTTCCCTTGCCTTTCTGCTCCAGGCGGTCCAACTGCTGCGGATAGCCAAGGCTGGCTAATCCATTGCGTTCCAGGGTGTGAGTAACACCCCGGTGGCACGCTCCGCGGTTTGCTGTCGCATAGGCAACGGCCAAGCTCGTGATCGCCCGGGGATCATGGTAGGGGGCTTCCAAACCTTTCACATGGACGGCGAATTTTTCCGCTTCCGGACCAAGCTGCTGCGCGGCAGGACGAACTCCGCCCTGCATCATCCCCCCGACGCCTTCGCCGGAAGCGATCTCCTGGATCAATGACAAGACGGCCTCGCCTCTGCCCCATTCGAGCGCCGGTCCTGCAGCCGGGCTCTTGATGAGGCCCTTGCTAACGGCTTCGAAGACGAAGGCGACCGCGCCGCTGACCGAGATCGTGTCCATTCCCAGGCGGTTACACAGATTGTTGGCTTCAATAATGGTGTCCCAATCAAAGACTCCGCACTGTGGGCCGAAGCCGCCGATGGTCTCGTACTCCAGCGGCGCGGTTTGCCCGGCATAGGGACCCTTGCGGATGCGCACTTCTTTCCCGCAGCCGATGGCGCAGGGAGGACAGTGATATTTTCCGGCGCCATGCTCCTGCATCATGATTTCGCCGCTGAGACCTTCCACCGTTCTGCCGCAGTCTCCATCCGACCAATTGTAGGCAGACAAATCGGCGATTACGGCGCTGCCGACGGTGCCGCCGGGAGTCCCGTAGGCGCGGTAGCGTTTCATCTTTTCCACAAAGTTGGGGGTGAAATCGCGAATGCTTTGCTGTAGCTCTTTTGGGCGCGCGACCGTTGTGCGTAAATTACCGTCCGCCACAACGGCTTTTAGCTGCTTTGCGCCCATAACGGCGCCCATCCCGCTTCGTCCGGCGGCGCGGGCATGCAAGCCCTCGCTCATGATGTTCGCCAGGCGCACCATCCGTTCACCCGCCGGACCGATGCAGACGATCGCCGCCCTGCTTCCATATCGCTCCGTCAAAATATCGAAGGTTTCGACGGTGTCTTTTCCCCACACCGGCTCAGCAGAAACAACCGAAATCTCCCCATCAATGACACAAAGAACCGAAGGCGATGGCGCTTTTCCGGTAATCGCGATCGCGTCATACCCGGCAGACTTCAGGGCGATTCCAAATCTTCCTCCGCTGTCGGATTCACCCCAAATTCCCGTCGCCGGCGATTTTGCAATCACGGCATAACGTCCGGATGTGGGAATATTTGCACCCGTGAACGGACCTGCGGCGAAAACGAGAATGTTCTCAGGCCCGAGCGGGTCGATTTCATGGAACCGGGATTGCCACATTATGTATGCGCCAAGCGCGGTCCCGCCGATGTGCTTTCTCCGCACATCCTCCGGAATCTCCTCGATCCGCACAGAGCTGGTGGACAGATCAATCCACGCCAGCTTTCCCATATAGCCACCCATGAGACTTCACCTCCAAGCGGGAAAGTGATTAGGACGGCAATCGACTCGCCATGTGAAGGAATAAGCGCAACAGTAGTTGCGCTCGATGCCGCACCCCAAAAGGCAGATCAACGGTAAATCAGGCATTAACCTTAGTCAAAACCATTTTCACCTTAGACGCTGGCAGGCTTCCTCACCGGCGCCGAGGCCGATCCCCTTGGCCTGAGACAGCAGCCGCGCTGCCAGAAAATGTATGTTGCTTTAACATCTTACGAGGCAAAAACATTGCCCTGGGCGGCCATGTCAAGGCAGCTTGCCATTACGACCTGATCATGACCGGTTACCACCGGAGGCTTGGTCCAGGGATGCTTGCCTTGCAAGACGTGCTGATCGCTGCCACAGATGCCGAGGTAAGCCGAAGCCAGCACCACCTCGCCCGGTCCCGGCTGTAGCGGATCGTCGGCGCGCACGACGACCTTGTTGAGGTCCTCAAAGACGATCTGCCTGACGTTCATCGTCGCGCCTCCATTTTGCCGTTGCCTCCCTGTCCGCACAGGAGGTGGCCAAGCCTGGTTTGTACTTCCTCGTGGCGAGGGATGGCCGATCGGCCGTCGAGTCCGCGGCAAGATAGTGCTGCCGCGATATTGGCGTAGGCGAGGCAGTGGGCCAACGGGAGATCGCGCATAACGGCCGCCAGCAGCGCACCGTGAAACACATCGCCGGCGCCCAGCGTACTAAGAATTGGCGTCTGATATGCCGGGACTTGGCAAATCGCGCCCTTGGCCGTCAGCGCCCATGAACCCGCGCTCCCGGCCGTCGCCACCACGCATTGCGCTCCATCGGCAACAGCGGCCCGCAGCAAGTCTGGCAAAGGCTTCTCCCCATACAAGACTTTTAGCTGCTTGCCGGTAGGCACAAATAGCTTGATTCCCTTTGCCGTGAACCCCGGAGTTGGATTGCCCAGATCTACGGAAAGCTGTGGTTGCCTGCCGCCTTGCGTAGCCAAAAAATCACGCACTGGCGGCCAGCCGGCGTGATCGGCGTGTACCCAACTGGCGTGGCAGATCAGCTCCGCAGCGCGCGAGTCCTGCGGAATGCGCAGGGCGGGCCCGGGCAGGGCACAAATAGCGCGCGTGGCATGGCCGCGATCCACCACAATCACGCAGCGCATCGAGCGCGCTCCGGCAACAGGAATTACGCCCGTGACGTCAACACCTTCGGTACGCAATCCGGCCAGAATTTCTGCACCGGCAGCATCGTCCCCGATCGCTCCGACAAAATACGCCCGGCCACCGAGCCGGGCAAACGCCACCGCCGCTGTTGCCGCCGGCCCGCCGCCAGCGTGCACGATGTCTTCGGCAACCAGCCGCTCGTCAGGCAGGGGGAACCGCGGCAGCAGTGCGATCACGTCTTGCGCCGCTACCCCAACGAAAACTGCCGAATCAGGCCTCTCCGCCACCTGCATTCACCTGTGCCCCGCGAATCGATCTTACGAACAATTCCAAAGTAGAGTATCCCGCCTTCTTAAGAAACACGATACGGTCAAGGTCTGGAAAATGCCGCGCGGGGTAGTATCTCACCAGTCGCGGCATCGAACAGGTGTGCACGCTCGAGGTCAGGGCGCAGCGGCAGCAGGTCGCCGGGGGCCACGGGCGCGTCGGCCCCGAGGCGGGCCACGATCCGCTGCTCTTCGATCTTGCCGAAGATGAAGGTGTCGGAGCCGAGCGGCTCCGTGATCTCGACCCGCATGACGAACGCCTGATCGCTTTCCCGCGTCACCGCCCAGTGCTCAGGCCTGAGCCCCAGCACCGCCTCAGCACTGGTCGTGTTCGCGTCAGCGCGCGGCGGCAATTCCAGCAGGCGCTGTCCCCAGCGCCATTGGTTCCCGCTGCGATGCAGCGGGATGAAATTCATGGTGGGCGTGCCGATAAAGCCGGCGACAAACAGGTTGGCGGGCCGGTTGTAGACCTCGGCGGGCGTGCCGACTTGCTGGATGGCGCCCTTCTCGAGCACCACAATGCGGTCGGCCATGGTCATGGCTTCGACCTGGTCGTGGGTGACGAACACTGTCGTCGTGCGCAGTTCGTGAAACAGCTTCTTGATTTCTCCGCGCACGTCAACTCGCAGCTTGGCGTCCAGGTTTGACAGGGGTTCGTCGAACAGGAAGGCGCGGGGCTGGCGAACCATCGCCCGCCCCATGGCGACGCGCTGGCGCTGGCCGCCAGACAACGCCTTGGGCCGGCGATCGAGATAAGGTTCGATCTGTAACATCGCTGCCACCTGCGTGACGCGGCAGGCGATTTCAGCGGCCGGCAGCTTCTGGTTCTCGAGGCCGAAGGAAAGGTTTTGCCGCACTGACATGTGCGGGTACAGAGCGTAGTCCTGGAAGACCATGGCGATGTTGCGGCGCGCCGGCGGCATTTCATTGACGATGTCACCGCCAATGCGCAGAGTGCCCTCGTCAATGCGCTCCAGCCCGGCGATCATCCGCAGCAGCGTTGTCTTGCCGCAGCCTGAAGGGCCAACAAAGACGAGGAACTCGCCGTCGGAAATCTCCAGTGAGAGCTCCGGCACCACGGTGACATTGCCGAAGCGTTTGACGACGCGGTCGAAGTTAATGGACGCCATGGCCGGTCCAGCGAAGATTACTATATCTCGGTTTCAAAGCATCACCCTTTGACCGCGCCAATCGACAAGCCGCTGACAAGTCGCCGCTGGACGGCAAAGGCCAGCAACAACGGCGGCAGCGCGATCAGTGTCGCCGCCGCCATCAGCGCCCCCCAGAAGGTCGAGCCCTCACCGATAAAATTGAAGGCCGCGGCGACCAATGTCTTGCTGTCTGAATTGGACAGCACCAGCGCGAACTGGAAATAATTCCACGAGTACACGAAAGCCAGGATAGACGCCACGGTCAAGCCGGGCACAACCAGCGGCAACGCGATACGCAAGAGGATGCGGACCGGCGTGCAGCCATCGACCTGCGCGGCCTCGAAGATGCTGCGCGGGACCGCATCGAAGAACGGAAGCAGTACCCAGATCACGATCGGCATGGTAATGACAGCGTGCGTCAAAATCAACGCCCATAACGAACCGATGAGATCGAGCTGGCTGAACATCAAGTACCATGGCAGCAGGAATAAGGTGCCGGGCGCCATGCGCGCCATCAGCGTCACCGTGGCTGGCCAGGTAATGCGGGACCAGCTTACCGCGAACCCTGCCGGCGCTCCGAGCAGCAAGCCGATCAATGTAGAGCCGGTGGAGACCCAAAAACTGTTGAGCGCATAACGCGCGAAGGGGGTAGTGTGGAACAGCTGCCGGTAGTTGTCGAGGGTGGCGGAAAACAGCAGTTTCGGCGGGTAGGCGGTGACTTCGGAGGAAGGTTTGAACGAAGACAGCACCATCCACGCGACCGGCGCCAGCACCACCAGCGCTACCATCGCAAGCTGCAGATGGTTCAGCCGATTGACCCACTTCTCGCTCATTTTTACCTCCTCAGTAGGTGAAGTGCCGCCTTGCCCGCATCATGGTTAGCACCGCGCCGAGCACGATCGCGGAAAGGGTGACCATGATCGCCGCCGCATAGCCAAGCTCGAAGAACTCGAAGCCCTGGCGAAAGCCGTAGATGTTGAGCGTGGTTGACGCGTCGCCCGGCCCGCCCTGGGTGGTGATGTAGATGATGTCGAAGAAGCGCAGCAAATCAACCGAGCGCAGGATGGCGGCCGTGACCAGCGTGGGTCCGAGCATGGGCAGCGTAATGCGCCAGAATGTCCGCCAGCGCGAGGTGCCATCGATCTGCGCCGCCTCGAACACATTGGGCGGCAGTGACTGCAGCCCGCCGAGCACAATCAGGGCGACGTACGGCGTCCACTGCCAGGTATCAATCAGCGCCACCGTCGGGATTACCCACCGTGGCGAGGCGAGCCAGAGCGCCGGCGGTAACCCGAGTTTTTCCAGAAGAAAGTTGGCAGCCCCGATCGAGGGGTCAAGGATCACCAACCACATCATGCCAACCACTACCGGAGGCATCACAAAGGGCGAAATCAGCAAGGAACGCAAAGCGCCTGGCAGCCGCTTGGCGCGGTGCAACAACAAGGCGATCCAGGTGCCGGCGATGAGCTGCAGCGCCAGCGAGATCGCGTACAAGACAAGCGTGATGCGCACGCCTTGCCAGAACAGCGGGTCGGAGGTCAGCAGGGTGACATAATTGGCGCCGCCATTGAAGCGCGTTGGCGAGCCGATCGCCAGGCTATGCAGCGATAGCCAGACCGTGTAGACAAACGGGAAGGCTATCATCAGCACCGTAAAAATCACCGCCGGCGCCGTCAGCGCGCGAAGCTGGCGCTCACTGCCGATATTGGTGGAATGGGCCACCGCTGTTGCCACCCTGCTCACTCCCTGGCCATCAGCTCGGCAAGGGCCTTGTTGGCATCGGTGCAGGCCTGCCCAACCGTTTTTTGGCCGAGCATGACATCGTTCACCATGCCGCCGATAATGTCGCGCGAAGCTACATTGGCGATGATCGGCACACCGACCTCCCCAGATCCAATCTTGGCCGCCTGTTGGATTGCGCTCATCCACTCGCGACGAACCGCTTCGGCATCGATCCACTTCTTAAAGGCAGAATCGTTGGCCAGCTTGGCGCGCGGCGGTGCGATGTCTTCCAACGCGAGCTTGGCCTGCATCGCCGGCGAGGTAACCCATTGCACGAAATACCAGGCCGCCTCGGGCCTTCTGGAGTGGGCCGATACCGACAGGCCCCAGCCGATCAGCACCGGCTGGTTGCGCATACCAGGGGGCAGCAGTGCGACGCCGGTCTGCTGCAGCCATGCTCCACCTTCAACCATCCTATGCAGTTCGTTGCTGGCATCGAAGGCCATCGCCGCCTTGCCCTCGTGGTAGAGGGAAACGTTCTGGTAGAAGTTGTTGTTGATCGCGCCCAGCGGGCCATAATCCTTCAGCAGGCGCGCGTAGAGGGCTGTCGCCTCCTGCGCTTCCTTGCTGCACAGCGCCGGTTTGCGGTTCTTGTCCAGGTAGTCGCCGCCAAGATTGTGGAGGAACCCGGCATAAGTGTAGGGCAGTGCGGCCTTCAAGCCGCGGGTTGTCCACGGCGCCATCCCTGGGTTACAGGCCTTCAGCTTGGCAGCCATCGCCGGCAGGTCCGTCAGCCGTGCGGGCAGCGTAACGCCGCACTTGCTGAACACATCCTTGCGGTAGAAGATTACGGGCGCCTCAATATTCAAAGGGATGCCCGTCAGCTTGCCGCCATGCATGAGAGGAGCAAGCAGGGGGGAATTGAAATCCGCGAAGTCGTAGTCCTTGGCGGCCGCATTCTTGACGAATGGCGTCAAATCAGCGTACCAGCCGGCCTTGGCGAACTGTTCGCCTTCGCGCGAGGGCAACGACATGAACACGTCAATCTCGGGACTCTTGGCATTCATGACCGTGACCAGGCGCTGGCGCATCTGCTGCTCCTGGTAAGTGTCGAACTTCAGCGTGATGCCCGTCAGCGCCTCGAACTCGCCCTTGTGCCTGAGTACCGCGTTGGCCCAGGGATGGTTGGACGACAGGAACGTTATGGTTTCGCCCTGATGCTTCTTCCAGTTGAACTGTTGTGCCAAGGCGGCATGTCCGAGGAGGGCGGCGACAGCGAGCACGGCAATCGTTCGTCTCATCTCAGGGTTCTCCTTAAGAGGTCATTCGTGGCGGAATACGGCACCATTCCGCCTGCAGCCCGATGAGCGAGCTGCCTCGAAGGCAAAGGAAATGCGCCAGAGCCGACCAGACGCTCGCGATAACAGAGTTCGCCACATATCCCACAAATGAGGCTCTCTGTCAACAAACTCTTTGGAATACAGCTTGGCGGCGGCATAATTGCTCTATGGCAACATCGAAAGTCGAAGTCCTTGTAACCGCTCCGCTCTTGCCCAGCCTCATGGCTGCGGTCGAACGGGAGTTCACGGTTCATAAACTGTGGCTTGCTTCGGATCGTAATGCCTATTTGCGGGAGCACGGGGCATCGATTCGGGGAGCCGTCACCACCGCCATCGTTGGAGCCGATGCCGCTCTGATGCAGGCGCTGCCGCGGCTTGAGATCATTGCGGGATTCGGCGTCGGATACGAGACAATCGATATCGAAGCCGCGCGGCGCCGCGGGATCACTGTTACCAACACCCCCGGCGTGCTGACCGACTGCGTAGCCGACACCGCGATTGCGCTACTGCTGGCAGTTACACGGCGGATCTGCGAAGCCGACAGGTATGTCCGGGCCGGCAAATGGCTGCAAGGCAGGTTTCCCCTCAGTGCCAAGGTGGGCGGCAAGAATTGCTGCATTGCCGGCCTTGGAAACGTCGGTCAAGCCATTGCCACCCGCGCGCGGGCTTTCGGCATGAAGATTGGTTACTACGATCCTTATCCCAAGCCGGACCTGGGGTACCGGCTTTACGAAGGTCTTGAACCCATGGCAAGAGATGCAGATTTCCTGATGCTGGCATTGCCGGGGGGCAAAGAAACTTACCGTGTGATCGATGCCCGGATCCTGGCCGCACTGGGGCCCAAGGGTGTTCTGATCAACGTCGCCCGAGGATCGGTATTGGATCAGGATGCATTGGTCAAAGCGCTCACCGCCGGAAAAATCGCCGGTGCCGGTCTCGATGTATTCGACAACGAGCCCCAGGTCCCGGCGGAACTGACGAAGATGGAAAACGTGGTCTTGACGCCACATATCGCCAGTGGAACCTGCGAAACAAGGGAAGCAATGGGCCAGCTCACGTTCGCCAACCTGCATGCCCATTTCTGCGGGAATCCAGTGCTCACGCGAGTCGTTTAGCAGGCTGCTGAAAAACCCAAGCGAGCGGTTGTTTTGCAGGGGCGCGGCTTCGCGGGGAATAAGGCGTGTTCCCTCAGGGGCTAAAGCCCGCATTTTTGTTGGCTCTGGATGGCGTGGCTCAAGGCACCTCAGCAAGTCAAATGCGGACTTGCTGGGGACCCCGCAAAGCCACGCCCCTTCAAAGCACTATTTTTGAAACAAGCTCTAGCGAATTAGTAGCCCCATCACCCTGTGATACGAACTCACGCTTGATTTTAGGCAAGACCCGCGAGGCGCCGGGCCTCCTCGATAACGACGTCTTCCTGCGTGGCCACGACTTTGCGCTCTCCCAGGCGAAGCACGAGCTGCCGCGGGTCGCAACCGTACTCCTTGGCAGCACGTTTTATGGGCATGATGTAGCCGCCATAAACACATGCGTAGCCCATCAGGATGGCATCGTTGTCGACAACGGGCATTGGAATCTTCGCCAAATTGGGATTGTTCTTAAGTTCATCCCCTAGAACGGCGGCGGCGTCCAAAATGCCGAAGAGGTCAACCTCCGTGGAAAATCCGCCTCTCTTCAGTGCTGCTATGAGCGTTTCGCTTTGGGTATTGCCGGCGCCGCCGCCCAGACTTTTCAGGCTTCCATCGACATAGGTGGCTCCCGCCTCGACTGCCGCCATCGAATTGCCAATCGCCAATCCAAGATTATTGTGCCCGTGGAACCCCACCGGGATGTTTACAGCCTCGCGCAGAGCATAAACATATTCCCTGACTTGACTCGGCACCAAGTACCCTTGCGATTCCGCCAGATTGACATACTGCGCGCCGTACGACTCCATCCGTTTCGCTTCCTCGACTATGCGCTGCGGAGAAGCCATGCCGAAGGAAATCAGGTAGCCGCATACGAACATGCCCAGTTTCCTGGCTAGCTGAATATGCTGTTCGGTGATGTCGGCTTCCGTGCAATGGCATGCCACCCTTGCGACCGTGGCGCCCAAGTCATAGGACTGTTGCAGGTCATCCTTGGTGCCGAATCCGGGCAGCAGCATGATTGCCACTTTCGCCCGCTTTACCGAGGACACCACGGCGGAGATGAGTTGCTGGTAAGGGGCGGCGGTTCTTCCGACGTGAATCGAACTCCCTCCCACACCATCACCATGACCAACTTCGATTATGTCAACGCCAGCGGCATCGAGGGCGGCCGCTACCTTGGCGGCTATCTCGGGCGTGAACTGCTGACGGATGCTGTGATTTCCATCGCGAAGCGTAACATCCACAAAGGTGAGCTTAGACATTGGCTGCCTTCCTTCTAAAAGAAGTCTCCGCGTAACGTTCGGCGACGTGAATTGCCGCGGCGGTGATGATATCGAGGTTTCCGGAATAAGGCGGCAGATAATCACCCGCCCCGGTCACCTCGTTGCAGACGGTAAAATGGTCGCCGTCCAGGAACGGTTCAACCGTAACCTTGAAGCCCGGAACATAACCTCTAAGCTTTTCGGCCATGGCCATAACCGAGTCACGCACTTTCTTCTCGTCCGCCGAAAGGTCAACCACAGCATAGATCGTGTTGCGCATGATAATGGGCGGCTCCGCCGGGTTGATCACGATGATGCTTTTCGATTCTTTCGCTCCACCGATATCGCGAACGCTCCTGGCCGTGGTACGCGTGAACTCATCAATGTTCTGCCTGGTACCAGGGCCCGCGCTGCGGCTCGAGATAGTGGATACCGTCTCGGCGTACTGGATCGGACAGACTTTGTTGATGGCGGCCACAATTGGCACCGAGGCTTGCGCTCCGCAGGAAACCAGGTTGACATTGCTCATGCCGGAGAATTCCTGAAGATTCACAACCGGAATAACGCCCGGGCCCACCGCGGCAGGGGTCAAATCGACGGCGAAGATGTCCGCTGCCTTAAGGCGTGGTGCATGCGCCAGGTGAGATCGCGCCGAGGTTGCGTCAAACACCAGCTTAACCTTGCGGTTGCGCAGAACGCCCTCGATCCCATCCACGCAGGTTTCATAACCGAGTTCACGCGCCCGCGCCAGACCTTCCGATGCCGGATCTATACCGGCGACCAGTTGCAGTTCAAGCAGCGCGCTTCGGCGCACCTTGTACATGAGGTCCGCGCCGATATTGCCGGACCCTAAGATTGCGACAGGCAATTTGACCATAGAAGGTTTTCCTTTTCATACGTGGTATCGTCGAGCAGCAACTGGCCTTTGTCGCCGCGAATGAAGCGACAATCTATCATCCTCATTGAGCCCCTCGCCTCGAACCCGCGTACTGGTTCACCAGTTCCTTGACTGTCTTCTCCGTCGCGGGATTCAATACAGCTTCGCCCAAAAGATATTCGCGGCCCAAATATTCGTACTTCGGAGTGCCCAAGCGATGGTACGGCAACACTTCGTAAGCAACTGCCGGCAGTTCCCTGAGAAGCTCAATGACCCTGGAAATGTCGTTCACGGAATCATTGAAGCCGGGGACCAGCGGCGTCCGGACCACTATGGAAGGCCGCGGGAACACCGCCACCAGCTTGCGCAGATTATTAATGATCAAGGCGTTGTCCACACCCGTGAATTCTTTGTGCTTGGCCGCATCCACGCACTTGATGTCGAAGAAGACGGTGTTGGAGAGTTCCGCGGCATCTTTCAAGACTTGCCACTCCACATGGCCGCAAGTTTCGACGGCGGTGTCGAATCGTCTCCGCTTCGCTTCGCGCAGAAGGGCAAGAGCAAATTCACTTTGCAGAAGCGGTTCGCCGCCGCTGAGCGTCATTCCGCCGCCGGAGCGTCCGAAAAAGACGCCGTCGGCTTCCACTGCCTGCATGACATCGCCGACACTGCGAAGGGAGCCGAAGGCGTGCAGCGCCTCGCTGGGGCACTCCGCAACACATTCAAAACACAGGTCGCACGACTGGCGATTGATGCTAACTTTGCCGTTCTCCGCCGGCGCGATCGCCCTCCCTGGGCAAATTTCCACGCAACGGCCGCACTCCTGCGTTCCGATACACCTATTCAGATTCAGCGCCAGCTCCGGCTGCGATGCCTGGGATTCCGGATTGCTGCACCACTTACAGCGCAAGGGACAGCCGTTCAGGAATACCATAGTGCGAATTCCAGGCCCGTCATGCAGAGTAAATTGCTGAATGTTAAACACGTACCCGTATTGCCTGGGATCATAGCCTGCACATGCACCCATGGTTTCACCAAAGAACCTAAGGGTCTGGCCGCGAGAACCGGACTCTCCCTTAAAAAGTCGCGTCAAAACGTTCCGTGCTCCGTCCGCCGGATGATGTCGTCTTGAAGGTCGGGCGACAAATCGACGAAGTAGGCGCTGTAGCCGGCCACCCGCACCAAGAGACTGCGGTACTTATCCGGGTCCTTCTGCGCCGCCAGCAAAGTCTCCTTATTAATAATGTTGAACTGCACGTGCCACAGCTTCAGGTCGATCCACGTCCGCAGGAAGGACACCAGCTTTTGCGTACCCTCCTCGCCGGCTACGCAGGAAGGACTGAGTTTAACGTTAAGCAGCCTGGATGCCCGTTCGCGATAGTTATAGTTCTTGGTGGCGTAGTTAGAAAGCAGAACCGACGTCGGGCCATGCACGTCGGCCCCTTGCGATGCCGATGACCCGTCCGCCAGCGGCGTATACGCCTTGCGGCCATTAGGTGTGGCACTGACCACTTTGCCGAACGGCACATGCGAAGTAAATGGTACATACCTCAGGTCCATGTGCACGCCGAGTTCGGCGGAATACTTCCTGGTGAACTTGAGAGCTTCCAAATCTATGGCCTTGCCGATGGCATCCGCATACGCATCGTTATTGCCGTAACGCGGAGTATGCAACATCAACTGTCTGATAACCTCTTTGCCGGCGAAATCACAGTCCAGCGCCGCGATCAACTCCTTCATGGACAGCTTTTTCGTTTCAAAAACCAGATGTTTCACCGCCGCCAGCGAATCAATGACGGTGCCGTAGCCGATAAACTCGAAATAACCAAAATCGATGCCGCCCTCGATTACCGGAGTATGCAGATCCTTGCAGCTCTTCATGCAAAGATCGTGTAAAGCGGAGCCCAGCGGAGTAGCGAAATGATTGGGGCGGGAGCCAATAATGATATGTTGCTGGATAAACGCGTGCTTCAGGAAATTGGTCTGCTGCGCGCAATAAGCCTTCCAAAACTCCTCCCAGGCGCTAAATGCGCAAGGGTCACCGGTCTCGAGTCCGATTACCTCATCGCCGTATATCTTCATGCGGCCGTTCCGCAAGGTCATTTCCAGGGCCGCGGCAAAGTTTATGTAGGCATTAGGGCTGGTGTAGGTGTCGCGGTTAGGCATGCGGGCTTCGGTGCAGCCGGATACCGCATAATCATTGGCTTCTTCGAACCCGGCTCCCTTGGAAACCAGCAATGGAATGACCTCTTCATCATTGATGAGTTTCGGGAACCCGGAACCTTCCTTGATGGTCTCTGCGACTTCATGGAAGTAACGTTGTGGCGCCCGCGCATGCATGCGAGCGGCGAGGTCGGGATAGTTCAACGGGAACTCGCGTTTCGACTGCAAAAAGATATAAGTCAGATCATTGGTGGCATCCGTTCCCCCGGGAGTCTGCCCGCCCACGGTCACCGCTTCCCAGTGCGCATAACCCTCATTGATCGCGCCGCCAGCCGGCGAGATATAAAGATCAATAAACTGCGCCATGGCAACCCACATGCATTCCAGAAGTTCAGTGGCCTTTTCCCCCGTCAGGCGGCCTTCCGCAACGTCCTTGGCATAGAAAGGATAAAGATACTGGTCCATGCGGCCGTTGGAGATGATCGTGCCCGTCTTCTGCTCGATGCGGGAGAACATCTGGGTAAACCATTGGGACTGCACTGCCTCGTGAAACGTGCGCGCTGGATTCTCCGGTACCCACCGGCAATGCTCGGCGATGAGCTGCAATTCCTGGCGCCGCTTGGGGCCGGTTTCACACGCCGCCATATCCGCAGCCAAAACGGCGTGACGATTGGCCCAGATGACGATGGCATCGCACAGGATAATGATGGCCTGGAGAAACGGCGCTTTTTCCCGGTTAGCGACCGGGCTCAGAGGATCAAGGGCATCGAGCTTAGCCTTGGCTTCGGCCCGGATGGCTTTGAATCCACGCTTCAATACTTTGTCGTAATCATGCACCCATTGCAAAGCCGAACGGAAGGATGCGGTCTCATTGACTATGAACCTGGATTGCAGAGGGTCCTGCGGATTGCAAGTCAGTCTTTTCGTCTCTTCCGGCAAGGCCTTGGTCAGGTCTTCGTGAAACGTCTTACCCTTCCAGTAAGGGGCGATCTTTTCGATGACTATCCTGGCATCCTTTTCGGAAATGCCAAAAGGCGACTCCGTCCGCTGTGGTAACTGTTCAACCGCCAAGTCAAGGAAGTCGCCATCCAGTTCCGGATAAAGAATGCCATATCGTCCGCTACAGCCGGACCGTCCGGCAAGCAGTTGGTGATCGTCAATATAGACGGTGATATGTTCAGCAATGTGCTTTAGCGCTTTGGCCCAACGAAGAGTGAGATGCTCGCCCTCGGTCTGGCGCATGGACTCGGTAAAAAGGGCGGCCCTTTCGACATCAATTGTCGGACGCGCGCCTTTGAACGAGTTCAGGATGGCGAATACTCTTTCCCGTCCGGCGTAACTTTGAATTCCCTGTTGTTCTTCGAGCACCCGCTGCTCGTGGGGCGATAAGATGCAGCACTCTGCCGTTGCCATATTGCGCTCCTTGCTAGTAATTCGCCTGTAGGACCTTCTCGACATCCCCCTGGCTCGGCTTCCTGGGATTGTTGCTGATTAACCGCGTGGCTCCCATAGTGGCCTTGGCTAAGGCCGGGATTGCGTCGGTCGGCACATTATAGGCGCTTAGTTTGTATGAAATACCCAAATCATCCAGCAGTCCCTTTACTGCCTTGACGGCAAGCCGGGCGCCTTCGATATCCGGCATCCCGTCGGGAGTTTCCCCAAAGGCCCGGGCAATTTCTTTGAATTTCTCGGGAGCAGCCAATAGATTGTATTCCATCACCCAGGGGCAAATGAACGCCGTAAGCAGGCCATGAGGCAGATGGAAGCGCCCGCCAATGGCAAGCGCAATGGCGTGATCCAGTCCGTTCTGGGTGTTGGAAAACGCCATGCCGGCGATGCAGCTCGCATAGAGCATATTCTCGCGCGCCTGACGATCGTCTCCGTTGGCGTACGCTTTGCGGAGGTTCCCGGCAATCATGCGAATTGCCTGAAGATTCAGCGTGTCCGTAAAGACCGTCGCTCTGATGCCAGTGAAGGATTCGATGGCGTGGACCAGCGCGTCCATGCCGGTCCTGGCCGTGATATTGGCGGGCAAACCCAGCGTCAGTTGCGGATCAAGCATCACGCAACCGGCAAACAGGTGCGGACTGACCACCGCCTTTTTCAAGTTGTCCCGGCTGTCGGAAAGAACGCTTATTGACGTTACTTCGCTGCCGGTGCCGGCCGTAGTGGGAATCAAAATCGATGGAACACCGGGGCTGGGGACCAGGTCCATACCCAAGTAGTCATAGACTGATCCTGGATTCGCCAGCAAAATCGAGGTCGCTTTGGAGATATCTAGAGAACTTCCTCCGCCAAGGCCAACAATCACGTTTGGCTGAAATGCCTTTGCCGCCTCGATACTCTTGCCGACAACCTCGATGCTGGGGTCCGATTCGACCTCAGCAAAAACCTGAAAAGAAAACCCGGCCCGATCAAGAATCTTTCTGACCGGATCAAGAAGCCCGGCAGCCTCGACTCCAGGATCGGTTATGACCAGTATCTTGGACCCGCGGAGACGTTTGACCTCTCCCGCCAGTTCCTCCAGGCACCCAAATCCATAAACAATTCTGTCAACCGTATTGAATGATGAGAACATTTTCCCAATCTCCACTAGTACAGTTTAGGTGTTTGTATTCAGGCAGGTAACAAATTGCCTTTTATAACCGGAAAAATTCAGCCCCCACATAACGCTTAGCGCAGTAGCCCGCCTGATTCATTTACGTCTTCCACCAGGCGTGTTCTCAACGGATGCTTCGCTCACCGGCATTCTCGCCTTAGAGACCTCGCCCGACTGCCAGCCCATTCTCTTTGCCAGCGCCTATGATTTGAGTACATATCGCTGCATTCTAATGCCAATCGTGGGGCAGCGCTGGCCTCCGCATCGACTCACCTCTGGGTGGAAGCACTTTAACACAGCTTCTGGATACCCCGGTAGGTGAAAAGCGTCCGGTGTAGTGCTACTCCGTACCGGCACCTCATTCGTTCCGATCCGCCGACGGACGACTCGAAAATCACCCTGGGTTGAACCTCGATAAAATGACCAGGAAATGGCGGTAAGTTATTGAAAACTTGTGAGCTGCGATATAAGCTGCGTCCCTGCAACTGTTTCCTTAGATACAGGA